>NZ_JBGBPT010000057.1:49755-57553 GCF_041106355.1 Streptomyces sp. BF23-19
CGCCGCACATGACGCGCGGCGGGCCGACGACCGTGGTTCGAGACCTCTAGGAGAGGATGCCCGCACGGGTGGCGAGGTCGAGTGCCGCGTCGAGGCGCGGAGCCGGGCGGCCTTCGGTGTGGGCCGCCGCCAGCAGTGCCGCCACGGCGCCCGCGTCGGCCTTGCGTTCCCGTGCCAGTGCCGCGAACCGGGCGACGGCATCGGTCAGGCTCCGCTGCCGCGCCCACGGGGCGTCGAACGAGGACACGGTGAGTCCGAGGAACTCCTCCTCGTCCGCGCCCACCCAGGCCGCGGCCCCGTCCAGTCCGTCCTCCCGCACCTCGTCCGGGTAGGGGATGCGGTGCCACGCGCCGTTCTCCCACCAGTAGACGAAGCCGAAGAGGTTCCCGGCGGCGTCGTCGCGCAGGAGGTCCCAGGGCAGCCAGTCGGGGCCGCCCGCGAGGAAGTCGATCTGCTCCCCGTCGACATGGGTGTGGCTGCCGTCGGGGTCCTGGCCGCAGAACACCGCGTGCCCCTCGTCCACCAGGGTCAGGCGCCACCAGCCGTCCCCGCCGGTGGAGTGGCACCACAGACCGTCGTCGTCGAGGGCGAACTCGGTACTGGTGGAGCACGCGGTGTCGACCATGGCCATGGTCACCGCCCTGGCCCACAGCAGTTCGGGGTGTTCGAGGTCTTCGGGCCGGCTCGGCGTGTGCATCGTGTTGTCTCCTCCCGGGTGCCGGGCAAGCCTCGCACGTGGGGCCGGGTCGGCCGAAATGCCGATGGTCGGACGGGCCCGGCGGCCGGGAAGCGAACGGGGCGGATTCGGCTGGGGCATCGTGCGGGAGCCGGCATCGTCCGTGACCGTACGGCCCCACTGCGCCCCACCGCTCGCGCGGTGCCCGCATGTGGTGCCCGCATGTGGTGACCGCATACTGAGAAGATCCCGGCCCCATCCGGCCTGCCCGCGCGCGGATCCCGCCATTGTGGCCTTCGGACCAACTCCCGTACGGGAATGGCGGGTTACGGTCCGGCCATGTCTTCGAACATACGAACCACCCCTGCTCCGCACAGCCGCCGCGCCTTGTTGCGCACCGCGGTGGCGGGCACGGCTGCGGCCGCCGGAGCGGGCCTGACCCTCAGCGCGGCCTTTCCCGCCTTCGCCGGCTCGTGGGATCCGGAGAGCGCCGAGCCCGTGACCACCCCCGCGCAGGCCCTGCGCCGGCTGGCGGCCGGCAACCAGCGGTGGCGGGCCCAGGACCAGGAGCACCCGCACGAGTCCGCGCCCCTGCGCCGCCGGCTCGCCCGGGGCCAGCAGCCCTTCGCGATCGTGCTGGGCTGCGTCGATTCCCGCGTTCCGCCCGAGCTGGTCTTCGACCAAGGGCTGGGGGACCTGCTGACCGTGCGGTCGGCGGGCGAGGTGCTGGACGAGGCGGTTCTGGGGAGCATCGCGTACGGGGTCCTGGAACTACGCGTACCGCTCGTGCTCGTCCTGGCCCATCAGTCGTGCGGAGCGGTCGCCGCCGCGGTCCGCGCCGACGAGTCGGGCGAACCGCTCCCCGCTCATGTCCAGTACCTGGCCGATCAGATACGGCCGTCCATCGATCACAGTCGGCAGGGCGAGGCCCGCGTCGACGCGACGATCAATGCGCATGTGCGCAACGTCCGCAGCCGGCTCGCGGCCGAACCCGACCTCGCCGGGAAGGTGGCGACGGGCGAACTCGCCGTGCTCGCGGCCCGCTACGAGCTCCGCGACCAGCACGTACGCACCCTGGCCTGACGGCGGTGCCGCCGCGTGCGGGCCCATCCCGGTCGAGCCTGCGACCGGGATGGGCCACGGTTCACGAGCTTCAGGCGTTGACGCAGACGTTGCCGGCAGTCGGGTTGAGCGCGCCGATCACGTTGATGCTGTTGCCGCACAGGTTGATCGGAATGTGGACCGGGATCTGGATCACGTTGCCCGACAGCACACCGGGCGAGCCTGCCGCGATGCCCTCCGCGGTGGCGTCAGCCGACGCCGAGGACGCACCGCCCATGACCGCCAGGCCGAGCACCAGGGCCAGACCCGCACTCTTCAGAACACGCGACACGTGAATCTCCTTGTCACCGCACAGCGGTGCCGAAGCACCGCACGGCCCCGAGCGGGGTCGTCGCCCTTTCCTTCGGCAGCTGATGGCCTCCCGCCCTGGGTCAAGGCGCCCGGTTCCCTCGAATAGGTGGCCCCGCGCCTCCGTTCGGGGGTACGGAAGCGCCGTCGAGCTCCGGTGGCCGCCCCGCCCGCGCGTCGGATCTACGCGATCGAGAGGGAAGCGTGGCCGTCAGGCTCCGTCGGCGTTCCGCCGTCGCCCGAGCAGCCGCCCCTGCTCGCGCTTCAGACCGGTGAACCCGTGCCGCGCGTAGGCGGCTATCTCCTCGCTGGGGAAGGGCACCACGGACTGGTGCTCGCCGTAACTCCCCTGCTCCCACCGGGCGACCGTGATCTCGTAGCCGGAGACGTGGGCGCAGAGCTGCAGCAGGATCGGCGGCATCCGCGATTCGCTCAGGAGGTCGGCGTGCTTGATGACGAGGTCGCGCATCCGTTGGATGTTCGGAAGGAAGACGGTCTTGACCCACAGCCGCCACTCGGCGAGCTCCTCCTCGGTGGGCGGCAACTCGTGGACGAAGGGCGACCGGCCGTCGGACCGGGCGTTGCGCTCCAAGAACGCGCCGAAGATGCGGCTGTTGGCCTCCGTGAGGGCGAACAGCGGTCCGTAGAGCTCGCTGAGCTGTCGATTGACCCGCGAGAGCCGCTCCTGCCGCTGCGCCAGCCGCAGGCCGTTGAGGTAGGTCACGGTGTAGCCGACGAACGCCAGGACGATGGTGGCGACCAGTGTGATCATGAAGTGTGATGCTAGGCGTCTCGTGGACCGCTCCGGTACGACCCCCGAGGACCTACTGGTGAGCACGGCCTGCTCGTCCTCCAGGCGTCCTGCCCGGCGCAGGGCTGATGGCATTTCTTAGCATCAGAGGTCAACTATTCGCCCTGTCGCCGCCCGGACGACTAGAAAGGTCGGGACCGAGCCGGAACCGTCGACGGGGATGATGCCACCCGTCGGTGACCGGAATGATGTCTAAGGCGGTGGATGCGCGTGTGTAGATGCGGCAGACTCGAATTGATAGCGGTCAGATTACTTCCGGAGAGACCGAGTTCAGACTCCTTCACCTGACGCGGTCGGCCCCGCCGCAGCCTGTGTCCATGGGCGGTGTCGGGCTGACTCGGACGCAGGGAGGAGGGATTCCCCGACCTCCTCCCTGCGTATGCGGCTGCGCGTTTGCACATCGCATTCCCAGCCGCTCCGCACAGGCCCCACTGCGGCCTGCTGCATGCCGCCGACGTGCGGCTTTCGGGGATACCGCCTCGCGCCACATCCTGGCCGACGCGATGATCCGGCTACCGCCCGAGCGCGTTCCGACGTGCACCGCACGCGGAATTGCGCCGGTTTCGGAACGACTCCGTCGAACACAGTCGGAACAAGCCACCTGAGATTTTTCAAATGGGCACCCATCCGCAGGCGTTGGGGCAACGAAGGATGAGCGAGAGCCTCTCCAGGGCCTCGCCTAAATCCCGTACGATCTGCGATTCCCGTCCTGGGGATCCACGGAACAGGAGCGAATGTGATAGTCAAGCGCACCGGTCGCCACGTGGTTCTCGCCGCCATACCCGCCGCCGTGGTCCTGAGCCTCGGCCTTTCCGGACCAGCTCTCGCCGAGGGCGGAAAGGCGTACCAGATCGACCTTGCGCAGCTGAACGCATCAGGCTCCAGCGGTACGGTCATGCTCACCCTCAAGGGCAAGCAGCTGACCGTGCAGATCGAGTCCAAGGGCATGGTGCCGGGGCAGCCCTCGGCCCAGCATCTGCACGGTTCGACCAAGGGGCACGACTTCCACTGCCCGGACGCGACCGACGACACCGATGGCGACGGGGTCCTCAGCAACACCGAGGCCACGCATGACTACGGCGACATCAACATCTCGCTGACCACGGGCGGCGACACCAAGCCCACCAGCGGCCTCGATGTGTTGCGCATGCCCGTCGCCGACGCGAAGGGCACGATCCGCTACAAGCGGACGATCGAGGTCGGCCAGGATGTGGTCGACCACATCAAGGACCTGCATGTGGTGCAGCACGGTATCGACCGCAACAAGAACAAGAAGTACGACTTCGAGGGCGCGGGCAAGAGCGAGCTCGACCCGAAGCTGCCCCAGGAGGCCACCGCTCCGACCAACTGCGGAGAGGTCAAGGGCGCGGCCGTGGGATCGATTCCCGTGGGCGGCATCGAGACCGGCGGCGGTACGGCGGAGCACGCGGCGGCGCCGGTGACGGTGCGCGACGGTGTGGCGATCACCGTCCTCGCGGTGGTGGCCGGCGCGGTGATCATCGGGCGGAAGCGAGCCGGCGTCGGGCCCGTCCGCCGGGAGACCACCGGGGGCGGCGCGTGAAGCCGACCCTCATGCGGTCCCGCCGCCTGACCCTGGGCCCGCTGGCGGCCGTCGCCCTCGCGGGGCTGCTCCTCACCGGGTGTGGCGGCCAGAACGCGGCGAAGCCCCCCGCCCCGGCGGGGCAGAACCAGCAGGGCGGGGCGCCGGCCGCGGCTGACGCCGCTCCGCCCACCGGGAAGGCGCCCGCGGCCGGATCGCAGAGCGGTGGGAGCACGGGTACGGGCGCGGGCTCGGGCCGGGCCGAGCAGGCCCTGGCCCGGTCCGCGCCGCAGAAGATCTCGATCCCCTCGCTCAACGTGTCCAGTTCCCTGGAGACCCTGCAGCAGAACTCCGACGGCACCATGCAGACCCCGAAGGATCCCGCGCTCGCGGGCTGGTACGAGCCGGGGCCGACCCCCGGCTCCCAGGGACCGGCCGTGATCGCCGGGCATGTCACGTGGAACGGGGCGTCCGCGGTGTTCGAGAAGCTGAAGACGATGAAGGGCGGTGACACCATCAAGGTCACCCGGCAGGACGGCAAGACGGTCACGTTCACGGTGGACCGCGTCGCCGAGTACCCGAAGGCCGAGTTCCCGACTCTGGAGGTCTACAAGAACATCGACCACGCGGGCCTGCGGCTGGTCACCTGCGGCGGCAACTTCGACCCCAAGAAGCACTACTACGACAGCAATGTGGTGGTGTACGCCCGCATGACGGGCGCCGCGTAACCAGGACCACGGGGCCGGGAACACGCCCGTCGGCCGCAGGACCCCACTGCGGCCGGCGGGCCCGTCCGCCGTCCGCCGTCCGCCGGATGAGCATCCCGCAGCGCACTCGTTCAGTGGAAGGCGTCGGCGTGCTCCGCGGCCCACTGCCGGAACGGGCGGGCCGGCATTCCCGTGACCCGGGCGACCGTGTCGCGCACCCTCAGCAGTTCCTCGTTCACGTCGCCGCCCGTGACGTCGAGCACCGCGTCCGCGGCGTCGGCGCCGAAGACCGCGGCCATCCGCGCGTGGGCCTGCTCGCGGCTGATCTCGGCGAAGGGCACCTCCCTGCCCAGGGCCGCCGCGATGGCCGCGACCTGCTCGCGGGCGGTCACCGGCTCGGGACCGGTCAGCGCGTAGGTGCGTCCGTGATGACCGGGTTCGGTCAGTGCCACCCGCGCCACCGACGCGATGTCCGCGGGGTGGATGGTCGGCAGCGCGGTCCCGGCGTACGGCGCGCGGACGGTCTCGTGGTCACGGATGGTGGTGGCCCACATCAGGGTGTTGGAGGCGAACTGCGTCGGCCGCAGGATCGTCCAGGCCATGCCGCTCGCCTTCAGCAGCCGCTCCACCTCCAGGTTCTCGACGGCGGGGCCGAGGTGCGGGTGGGTCTGAACGGTGATGGAGGACACCAGGACGACGTGCTCCACACCCGCCGAACGAGCGGCTTCGAGGATGTCGGCGTCCGGTCCCAGGCGCGAGACGAGGAACAGCGAACGCACTCCTTCCAGCGCGGACTTCGACGTCCCCGGATCCGTGAGGTCGCCCTCCGCGGCCTCGACGCCCTCGGGCAGGACGGCTCGTGCGGCATCCCGGGTGAGCCCCCTCAGCGGTCCGGCTCCGCGTGCGCGCAGTTCCTTCAGCAGGGCACTGCCTATGTTTCCGGTGGCTCCGGTCACGAGGATCATGGGCGGGTGTCCCTTCGTCGGATGATCAACTGACGGACACGCTAGAACCTCGATCATGGTTGAGGTCAAGGAGGCGCCGGGCCGAGCCGGCGGGCATACGGCGGCACCCGACCCGTCACCGGATCGGGTGCCGCAGATGCCTCGCGTCAGTCGGTGGCGTGCGTCCAACTCGTGCACAGGGCCCAGATGATGAACACGTCGATCGCGATGATGATGATCGACCACCACGGCTGGTACGGCAGCCACATGAAGTTGAGGATCACGCTGATACCGGCGAGTGCGATACCGGCGCCCCGCGCCAGGTTCGAGCCGGCGAACAGGCCCACCCCGGTGAGGATGACGATGATCCCGACGATCAGATGGATCCAACCCCACGCCGTGAGGTCGAATTCGAAGACGTAGCTGCCGATGCGCGCGTAGACGTCGTCGTTGGCGATGGCCGCGATGCCCTGGAACACCGCGAGGCAGCCGGTCACCAGGAGGAGGACGGCGGCGAACAGCGTGCCCACGTTCCCCGCGCCCTGGCTGTCGCCGCTTGGGTACAGCGGTGTGTTGCCCGGCGCAGGGCCGGTGTTCCAGTTTCCCCCGGTCGGTGTCGGCTGGCCCATGGAATTCACCTCACAGTTGGCGATACAGCGCAGGACCGTCCTGCTCCGGCTCGTCGGTCACAGGCTTCGGTGCCCACATCGCAGTGTCGTCCGGTGGTCCGGTTCCTGTGATCACCCGAAGCGGGTGGTCTTCGCCCGGGCGCACGGGGCGGCTCCCGCTCAGGCGGGCAGCCGGCGCATTTCGAGCACTCGCAGGCCCAGGGACTGGAAGCGGGTGAGGAGCCCGTACAGGTGGGCCTCGTCCGCCACGCTGCCGAACAGGAGCGTCTGCTCAGGTACGGGGATCCGGGCGAGCTCGGGAAAGCTCGCGGCGAGCGTGTCCGGTACGACCCCCGAGATACGGAATTCGTAGCGCATGAGAGCACTCTCTCCTCTCGGCACGAAGGCTTCGGGGCCCGGGCCGGTGCGAGAGCCCGGACCGCTTCCGGCCTCCACCGCCATCGTGGGCCCCCGGCCCGGGGCTCGACATCGCCCGGTGCGGGCGAGAAACCCTCCCCAGGCGGCCCCCGCCCCGCGCGGCTCAGAGCATCCCGAGGTCCTGCGCCCGGTGGACCGCCTCGCTGCGCCGGGTGACGCCGAGCTTGCGGTAGATGCTCTTCAGGTGGGTCTTGACCGTGTTGGCCGACACGTACAGCTCGGTCGCGATCTCCTCGGTGGACAGCAGTTCCGCGGCCTTGCCCAGCACCTCGGTCTCCCGCGCGCTCAGCGGTTCCACCACGGGTGGCTGCCCGTCGGCCTGCGGCGTGCGCGCCGTACGTGCCGTACGTGCCGTACCGGCCGCACCGGATGCACGGGCCGTACGGGCCGGGGCGCGGGAGGTCAGCCAGCCGTGCGACCGTGCCGTCCGCGGGTCCTCGCGCAGGGTTCGGCGCACCCAGGGACCGCTCTCGGTAAACATCCGGCGCAGTTCCTCGGGGCGGGCGAGCGCCAGCGCCTCGCCGAGGCACCGGTGCGCCTGCGGGGAGTCGCCCCGCGCCTCGGCGATCCGCGCGCGGAGCAGGCACGCGTGGGCCCGTACCGGCGTCGGGACGCCGTCGTCCGCCGGTACACCGGCCAGTGCCCGCGCCGCGTCCGCGGCGCG
>NZ_JBGBPT010000058.1:0-57193 GCF_041106355.1 Streptomyces sp. BF23-19
ATCCGCTCCGGGCGCCCGGCCTCGGCCGTGCGCCGCGTGGGTGGCCCGCTGCGACCCCTGCGCTACGAGTTGCTCCGGGTCTTCGGGACCGCCACCCCCGTCCTCACCGCCGCCCTCGTCGTCGCCACCTCCGTCCTCACCGCCCTGGTCCTGGCCCGGGTCGGGCAGACCCCGCAGAACCGGCTGCTCGCCGCCTGGCCCGAACTGCTGCCGCTGCCGCCCGCCGCCCTGGGTGCGGGACTGCTCGGCGCGCTGGCCTTCGGCGAGGAGTACCGCTACCCCGCACTCGCCGCCGACCGGGGCACCGTGCCCCGGCGGATGGGACTCCTCACCGCCAAGCTGGGTATCTGTGCCGCTCTCGCCCTGCTGCTGGGCGCCCTGACGGTGGCCGCCGACGCCGCCGCCCTCGCGCTGGTCTTCGACAGCGGCCCACTGCGCACCCCGGTGGAGTGGCTCTCCCCGGCCGTGAGTTGGGCCGGGCTGCTCATCGGCTGCGCGTGGGCCGGCGTACTGGCCTCCGGCGTCTTCCGGTCCGCCACCGCGGGACTGGCCGCGGTGCTCGCCGTACCGGTGATGGTGGTTCCGCTGGTGCGCAAGGCGCTGGAGGGTTCGTCCGCGTACCCGTCGACCGGACTCGCGGCCCGCCTGCGCGGCCTGACCTGGGGGCAGTGGCCGCCGGAGGTCGACCGCCTGCTGGTGGGGGCCCTCCGGGTGATGGCCCAACCCGTCGGGACCGCACTGGTGTTGTCGCTGATGGTCCTGTTGTGCGCCTATGGGTTCACCGGACTGCGCAGCCGGGTCCGTTGGTGATCGTTCGGGTTCGGGAGAAGTCGCGGAGAGGACCATTGCGGTCCGTGTCACGTCAAGCGGACCGCAACTCCCCGCAAAAGGTCCGATTCTTTACGATAAGTCGTCAATTGCGTGAGTGGCACCGATCACCCTTTCGTGTGCTTTTCACCAAAGACCTCAAGGGTCGTGGAGGCACGGCCGACAAAGGATTCGTGAGTACCCTTGCGCACACCATGATGACCGCCGCCCGCCACGCCGACTCCGGCCTCGCCGGCCCGGGCGAACTCGACCGCTACCCCTACGCGGAGACCCCCGGGTCCGACCGCGTCGGAGTGCCCCACTGGGACGGTGCCGACATCGAGTTGAGCCGCGTGGGCCGCCGAGCGGCAGGTAGCCGCGGACGCGGACTGCACGGCCAACTCGTCCAGCAGCTCGGCCAGATGATCGTTTCCGGTGACCTCGGCGCGGACCGTCCGCTCGTCCCCGAGGAGATCGGCCAGCGTTTCGAGGTCTCTCGTACGGTGGTCCGCGAATCGCTGCGGGTCCTGGAGGCCAAGGGCCTCGTCAGCGCCCGCCCCAACGTCGGCACCCGGGTCCGTCCCGTCGCCGACTGGAACCTGCTCGACCCCGACATCATCGAATGGCGCGCCTTCGGCCCGCAGCGCGACGACCAGCGCCGCGAGCTCGGTGAGCTCCGCTGGACCATCGAGCCGCTCGCCGCCCGCCTCGCCGCCGGCCACGGCCGCCCGGACATCCAGCAGCGCCTCGCGGACATGGTCGAGATCATGGGCCACGCCCTCGGTCAGGGCGACGCGATCACCTTCGCGCGCGCCGACAACGAATTCCACGCGCTCCTCATCCAGGTCGCCGGAAACCGCATGCTGGAGCACCTCTCCGGCATCGTCTCCGCCGCCCTCCAGGTCTCCGGCAGCCCGATCACCGCCTGCGACCGCCCGAGCGAGACCTCCGTCGCGCACCACGCGCGGATGGTCGAGGCCCTGGCCGCGGGTGACGCGACGGGTGCCGAGAACGCCATGCGCCAGCTTCTGACGGTTCATCCGGAGGTCGAGCGCGTGGTCCCCGCCCCGCGCGAGCACTGACGGGCGGACGCGCGGGGGCGCGGGGGTGCAGAACATGTCGCCGGGCCCGGTCGGGTCCGGCGACACCGGCGTGAGGCCCCGTTTCGTGGCGGTTCGGCACCCGCGACACGCCAGGTTCGACCACAGGAGCGGCACTCCTGAGTACGGGGTGTGACTCGGGCCACGAAGATTGGGCGTAACGCTCTGCGAGGTCACGCGATGACGTAAGAGGTGATGGCCGACGGAGGGAAGACAGCAGCCCTTGGGGGTGCTGTGCAGCTCCCCGGCCCCTGCCCGCGCCGCCGGCCCAACCCCGGTCGGTGGTCGTCGGCTCCGGTCCAGCACCACCAGGTCCGGGGTCGGAAGCCGTTCCCATCGTTCCGAGAGGTTGTTCGTGTCGGCCAGCACATCCCGTACGCTCCCGCCGGAGATCGCCGATTCCGAGTCTGTGATGGCGCTCATCGAGCGGGGCAAGGCCGAGGGGCAGATCGCCGGCGATGACGTGCGTCGGGCCTTCGAGGCTGACCAGATTCCTGCGACCCAGTGGAAGAATGTTCTGCGCAGCCTCAACCAGATCCTCGAGGAAGAGGGTGTGACGCTGATGGTCAGTGCCGCGGAGTCGCCCAAGCGCGCCACCCGCAAGAGCGTCGCAGCCAAGAGCCCGGCCAAGCGGACGGCCACCGAGACCGTCAAGAAGACGGCGGCCGGGACGACGGCAGCGCAGCCCGCGGCCACCCCCGTCCCGGCGGACGCGGAGATCGCGGAAGCTCTCGCGGGAGAGCCCGGAACGGAGCCCGCCGCCAAGAAGACGGCGGCGAAGAAGACGGCGGCCAAGAAGGCCGCGCCGGCCAAGAAGACGGCGGCGAAGAAGACGGCGGCGAAGAAGACCGCCTCCAAGAAGGACGCGGACGAGGGCGCCGAGGACGAGACCCCTGACGAGGGTCCCGACGCCGCCAAGGCCGAGGCCGAGGAAGAGGAGGAGGGCGGGGAGAACAAGGGCTTCGTCATCTCCGACGACGAGGACGACGCCCCCGCCCAGCAGGTCGTGGTCGCCGGAGCCACCGCCGACCCGGTCAAGGACTACCTCAAGCAGATCGGCAAGGTCCCCCTCCTCAACGCCGAGCAGGAGGTCGAGCTCGCCAAGCGCATCGAGGCGGGTCTGTTCGCCGAGGACAAGCTGGCGAACTCCGACAAGCTGGCGCCCAAGCTCAAGCGCGAGCTGGAGATCATCGCCGAGGACGGCCGCCGCGCGAAGAACCACCTGCTGGAGGCCAACCTCCGCCTCGTGGTCTCCCTCGCCAAGCGCTACACCGGCCGCGGCATGCTCTTCCTGGACCTGATCCAGGAGGGCAACCTGGGTCTGATCCGCGCGGTCGAGAAGTTCGACTACACCAAGGGCTACAAGTTCTCGACCTATGCCACGTGGTGGATCCGCCAGGCGATCACGCGCGCCATGGCCGACCAGGCACGCACCATCCGCATCCCGGTGCACATGGTCGAGGTCATCAACAAGCTCGCCCGCGTCCAGCGCCAGATGCTCCAGGACCTGGGCCGCGAGCCCACCCCGGAGGAGCTGGCCAAGGAACTCGACATGACCCCCGAGAAGGTCATCGAGGTCCAGAAGTACGGCCGCGAGCCGATCTCCCTCCACACGCCGCTCGGCGAGGACGGCGACAGCGAGTTCGGTGACCTGATCGAGGACTCCGAGGCGGTCGTCCCGGCCGATGCGGTGAGCTTCACGCTGCTGCAGGAGCAGCTGCACTCGGTGCTCGACACCCTGAGTGAGCGCGAGGCGGGCGTGGTCTCGATGCGCTTCGGCCTCACGGACGGCCAGCCCAAGACCCTGGACGAGATCGGCAAGGTCTACGGGGTCACCCGTGAGCGGATCCGCCAGATCGAGTCGAAGACGATGTCGAAGCTCCGGCACCCGTCCCGCTCCCAGGTGCTGCGCGACTACCTGGACTGATCGGGCGGCTTTCGGTGGCGCCGGCCGCCGCCGAAAGCCGATGGGGAGGACAGGGCGAGGGTGGCCGCGCGGGTGCGCTCGGCCACCGGGCGTCCCACTCTGGGTGGAGTCATGCACACTCGGAGTCAGGAGGCCTCATGCGTCGTCCCTTTGCCCGTGCTCTGGCGGGAGCGCTGACCCTGGCGGCGGGAGCGGCCGCGGCGCCGTTCGCCCAGGTGCCGCAGGCGGCCGCGGACAGCGTGGTGATCGGCGGGAAGCCGGTGAAGGTGGCCGACAGCCCCTGGGTCGTCGCCCTCGCCAGCCGTGACCGGTTCGGGGGTACGCGGGGCGGGCAGTTCTGCGGAGGGGTGGTCGTCGCCCCGACCAGGGTGCTGACGGCCGCGCACTGCCTCGGCAGCCAGGTGCTGGGTGGACCGGTCGAATCCGTGGCCGACTTCCGGGTGATCGCCGGGCGTACGGAGCTCAGGGCGGCCGACGGCCGCGAGATCGCGGTGCTAGGCGCGAGGGTGAACCCGGCCTACGACCCGGCGAGCAACGCCGGAGACCTCGCCGTTCTGGAGCTGGCCGAGTCGGTGCCGGTCGACCACGTGCTGCCCATGGCCGGGGCGGGGCATCCCGCCTACGCGGCCGGGACCGAGGCCGCGGTGTACGGCTGGGGCGACACGAGCGGCTTTGGCGACTACGCGTACGCGCTGCGTGCCGCCGGGGTGACGGTGCTGGCGGACGAGATCTGCGTCCGCGCCTACCCCGGGGACGCGGACGGGCAGTACCGCGCGGAGTCCATGGTGTGCGCGGGGGACGACGCCGGGGGCAAGGACGCCTGCCAGGGCGACAGCGGCGGGCCGCTGGTGGCGCAGGGGCGGCTCATCGGGCTGGTCTCGTGGGGCCGGGGCTGCGGGCGCGCCGACAGCCCGGGGGTCTACACGCGTATCGCCCCGTTGGTCGACTTCGTACTGGCCCCGGAGACGGCCGCGCAGCCCGGGAAGGTCCGGGACATCCGGTGGGACGCCCGCGGGGCCTCCGGGCCGCACTCAGGGCCCGTACAGGGGCATCGCACGCCTTAGCCACAGGGTCGCGGACGTGAGGACGGGCGGCACCCCTGGGTCTCAGGGGTGCCGCCCGTCGAGCGGCCTGGCCGGTCCTGGCTCGTCGGATGCGAGGTGCAGGCCTGTGTCAGCGGTCCTCGGGTTCGGCATTGGCAGCCGGAGCGGACGTGAGCCGCTCGGTCTCATCCTGTATTTCCGCGGCGATCTTCTTGAGTTCCGGCTCGAACTTGCGCCCGTGGTGGGCGCAGAAGAGCAGTTCACCGCCGCTCAGCAGGACGACGCGCAGATATGCCTGGGCGCCGCAACGGTCGCATCGGTCAGCGGCCGTCAGCGGGGTCGCGGGTGTCAGAACAGTAGTCACGTCGCCTCTTCTCTAGCTCGACGAGCTGTCGTACCAGGGTCAACATCCAACCAGGCCGAAAACGTTCCCGCTCGCGGCTTTTCCTCGAAACTTCCTTCCGAAGCTGGCCGGCTGTTGCCGGTTGGCGGCGAAGGAGCCGTATTGCGTTGCTTTACGGTTTCGCGTTGTCAGTCGTGCGCTTGTTGCAGTTCCATCCTCCCCCGGCGAGAGTGCCAGGGTTGTTCATGAGGACGTGCCCGAACCCTAAATGGTTCATGCGCGGAAGGGAACGTGATGTTTCCTTCACCCGCACGGGGGATCGAACACTCGTGCGGATCTGGACTAGGCTGAAGAATGGGCGAGGGTGGCGTTGCATCGGCTCTACCTGGCCTCGGTACCCTTCGAGCGGCACCCGAGCCACCCCTGCGCCTGACCGGGCCAGAAAAGAAATTCAGCGAGGAGCGAACTGCGTGACCGCCGACACGTCCGTGCCTTCCAGCGCGCTGCTGTCCGGAGCAGACCGGGACGGTTCCAACTACACCGCGCGGCACCTGCTCGTCCTCGAAGGGCTGGAGGCCGTCCGCAAGCGCCCCGGCATGTATATCGGCTCCACCGACAGCCGGGGCCTCATGCACTGCCTGTGGGAGATCATCGACAACTCCGTCGACGAGGCCCTGGGCGGGTACTGCGACCACATCGAGGTGATCCTCCACGAGGACGCCTCCGTCGAGGTCCGGGACAACGGCCGCGGCATCCCCGTGGACGTCGAGCCCAAGACCGGCCTGTCCGGCATCGAGGTCGTCATGACCAAGCTGCACGCCGGCGGCAAGTTCGGCGGTGGCTCGTACGCGGCCTCCGGCGGTCTGCACGGCGTCGGCGCCTCCGTGGTCAACGCCCTCTCCGCCCGCCTCGACGTCGAGGTCGACCGCAACAGCGCGACCCACGCCATCAGCTTCCGCCGCGGCGTGCCGGGAATGTTCACCGAGCAGGGCCCCGAGAGCCCCTTCGACCCGGCCAACGGCCTCCGCAAGGTCAAGCGGGTCGCCAAGGGCAGGACGGGCACCCGGGTCCGCTACTGGGCCGACCGACAGATCTTCCTCAAGGACGCCCGGCTCAATCTGGAGACGCTCTACCAGCGCGCCCGCCAGACCGCCTTCCTCGTCCCCGGCCTGACCCTGGTCGTCCGCGACGAGCGCGGCATCGACGGGGCCGGCAAGACCGAGGAGACCTTCCGCTTCGACGGCGGCATCAGCGAATTCTGCGAGTACCTCGCCCAGGACAAGGCCGTCTGCGACGTCCAGCGCCTGAGCGGCACGGGCACCTTCAAGGAGACCGTCCCGGTCCTCGACGACCGCGGCCACATGACCCCCACCGAGGTCACCCGTGAGCTCGGCGTGGACATCGCCCTGCGCTGGGGCACGGGGTACGAGACCAACGTCAAGTCCTTCGTGAACATCATCGCCACCCCCAAGGGCGGCACCCACGTCTCCGGCTTCGAGCGCTCGGTCGCCAAGACCGTGAACGAGGTCCTGCGCTCGGCCAAGCTGCTGCGCGTGGCGGAGGACGACGTGGTCAAGGACGACGCGATGGAGGGCATGACGGCGGTCGTGACCGTCCGGCTCGCCGAGCCGCAGTTCGAGGGCCAGACCAAGGAGGTCCTCGGCACCTCGGCGGCCACCCGGATCGTCGCCGCCGTGGTCGCCAAGGAGCTCAAGGCCTTCCTGACCTCCACCAAGCGTGACGACAAGCAGCAGGCCCGCGCCGTGATGGAGAAGATCGTCGCGGCCGCCAGGACCCGGATCGCGGCCCGTCAGCACAAGGAGGCGCAGCGTCGCAAGACCGCGCTGGAGACCTCCTCGCTCCCCGCGAAGCTCGCGGACTGCCGCAGTGACGACGTGGAGCGCAGCGAGCTCTTCATCGTCGAGGGCGACTCCGCCCTCGGTACGGCGAAGCTCGCGCGGAACTCGGAGTTCCAGGCGCTCCTGCCGATCCGCGGCAAGATCCTCAATGTCCAGAAGTCCTCGATCTCGGACATGCTCAAGAACGCCGAGTGCGGGGCGATCATCCAGGTCATAGGAGCCGGCTCGGGCCGGACCTTCGACATCGACGCCGCCCGGTACGGCAAGATCGTGCTGCTCGTCGACGCCGACGTCGACGGCGCGCACATCCGCTGCCTGTTGCTCACGCTCTTCCAGCGGTACATGCGGCCGATGGTCGAGGCGGGCCGGGTCTTCGCGGCCGTGCCCCCGCTGCACCGGATCGAGCTGGTCCAGCCGAAGAAGGGCCAGGACAAGTACGTCTACACGTACTCGGACAACGAGCTGCGCCAGACCCTGCTGGAGTACCAGCGCAAGAACATCCGGTACAAGGACTCGATCCAGCGCTACAAGGGCCTCGGCGAGATGGACGCGGACCAGCTGGCGGAGACCACCATGGACCCCCGCCACCGCACCCTGCGCCGGATCAACATCGGCGACCTGGACTCGGCCGAGCAGGTGTTCGACCTGCTCATGGGCAACGAGGTGGCGCCCCGCAAGGAGTTCATCACGAGCTCCGCGGCGACCCTGGACCGCTCCCGCATCGACGCCTGATCCGGGTGCCGCCGGAGCCCGGCGGCACCCGACACCGAACGCGCCACGGCAGACCGGCGCTCTTCACTCCATCACCTGTTGGAGTGAAGAGCGCCGGTACACCAGTCCGGAAAGCGCCCATTCCACACATCCTTGTGGACACGCGGCCAATGCGGCAGCGGACAAGGAGAGTTCGGTGGACAAGCACGAAGGTCGTGATACCGGAACGATCCGGCTGGACGACCCCTGGTACGACGCACTGGCCGTCGGGTGGGGCGAGGGTGAGGAAACGTCCCAGCCGACCCCGGTCCCCGGTGGCGGACGCCCCGCGCCCGGCGCATCCGACATCTACCTCGAAGTGCAGCGCAGTGCCGCCTTCCAGGAGGTGCGCGCCCGCTACCGCAGGTTCGTCGTCCCCGCCACCGCCGGGTTCTTCCTCTGGTACGTCGCCTATGTGGTCGCCGCCACCGCCGCGCCCGGCCTCATGGCCCGGCCCGTGGTGGGCGCGGTCAACGTGGCCATGCTGGCGGGGCTCGGCCAGTTCCTCAGCACCTTCCTGCTGACCTGGGCGTACGCCCGTCACGCGCGGCTGCGGCGGGACCGGGCCGCGCTCGATCTGCGCTGGACCGTCTTCGAGCAGGAACGCGGTCAGGACCGGACCCGGGCGAGGAGGGCGGGCCGGTGACCACCGAACACCAGACCCTCGCGCTGATCCTGTTCAGCGTCTTCATCGCCGTGACCCTCGGCATCACCACCTGGGTCAGCCGGAACCGGCACGGGTCGGCCGAGGAGTTCTATGCCGGCGGGCGACTGTTCTCCCCGATGGAGAACGGTTTCGCCATCGCGGGCGACTACATGTCCGCCGCCTCCTTCCTCGGCATCTCCGGCCTGATCGCCCTCTTCGGCTACGACGGCCTGCTGTACTCGGTGGGCTTCCTAGTGGCCTGGCTCGTGGTGCTGTTCCTCGTCGCCGAACTGGTCCGCAACTGCGGGCGTTTCACCCTCGCCGACGTGGTCGCCGCCCGGATGAGCGAGCGTCCGGTGCGGATCGCGGCCGGCACCTCCTCGGTCGTCGTCTCCGTCCTGTACCTCATCGCGCAGATGGTCGGCGCGGGCAGTCTGGTCGGCCTGCTGCTGGGGAATTCGAGCGCCGTCGCCCGGACCCTCACCGTGGTGGGGGTGGGCGCGCTGATGGTGGTCTACGTGTCCTTCGGCGGGATGCGGGCCACCACCTGGATCCAGATCGTGAAGGCCGTGCTGCTGATGGGCGGCGCGATCACCCTGACCGTGCTCGTGCTGCTGCGCTTCCACGGGAACTTCGACCAGTTGCTCACCAGCGCCGCCGACCGCAGCGGGCACGGCCGGGCGTTCCTGAGCCCCGGCCTCAAGTACGGCGGGGACTGGACCGCCCGTATCGACTTCATGAGCCTCGGTCTCGCGCTGGTCCTCGGGACCGCCGGGCTGCCGCACATCCTGTCGCGGTTCTACACCGTGCCCACCGCGCGGTCGGCCCGTCGCTCGGTGGTGTGGGCGATCGGGCTGATCGGTGGCTTCTACCTGATGACCATCGTGCTCGGCTTCGGGGCGGCCGCGCTGGTGGGACCGGACGAGGTGCGGGCGTCCAACGCCTCCGGGAACACGGCCGTTCCGCTGCTGGCGGCCTTCCTCGGCGGGGGCGCCGGTACCACCGGGGGCGCGGTGCTGTTCGCCTTCGTCGCCGCCATCGCCTTCGCCACCATTCTGGCGGTGGTGGCCGGCATCACCCTTGCCTCCTCGGCATCCGTGGCGCACGACCTGTACGCCTCGCTCAAGCGCCGGCACGCCCGGCAGCGCAGCGAGGTCGCGGTGGCCCGGGTCGCGGCCGTCGGCATCGGGGCGGTCGCGATCGCCCTCGGACTGCTCGCCCAGGACCTCAACGTGGCGTTCCTGGTGGGGCTGGCCTTCGCGGTGGCGGCCTCGGCCAATCTGCCGGTGCTGCTGTACTCACTCTTCTGGCGCGGCTTCACCACGCGCGGAGCCGTCTGGTCGGTGTACGGCGGCCTGATTCCGGCGGTGCTGCTGGTGCTGGTCTCGCCGGTGGTGTCGGGCAGCGCCGAATCCCTCTTCCCCGGAGTGGACTTCCAGTACTTCCCGCTCCAGAACCCGGGGATCGTCTCCATCCCCCTGGGCTTCCTGGCGGGCTGGCTGGGCACCGTCACCTCGGGCGAGGAGGCGGACGAGGCGAAGCACGCCGAGACGGAGGTCCGCTCCCTGACCGGAGCCGGAGCGGTCTGAGCGGCCGGGCGGCGTCCGGCTCCCGTCAGGCCGGTCCCTCCGACGGGAGCCAGGTGTAACGGTGTTCCGGGCGGCCGGTCTCGCCGTAGCGCAGGGCGAGGCTGACACGGGCGGAGCGTTCGAGGAGTTTGACGTAGCGCTGGGCGGTCTGTCGGCTGATGCCCGCGCGGTCGGCGATCTGTTGGGTGGACAAGGGGCCTTCGGCGGACCGCAGCACCTGGCGGACGAGCTCCGCGGTGCTGGCGGAGTGGCCCTTGGGGAGCTCGTTCGGGGATCCCGCGGCGGCGAGGGCTCCGAAGATCCGGTCCACCTCGGCCTGTTCGGCCTCGCCGCCCGTGTCCAGGGTGCGGCGCAGGGCTCCGTACGCCTCCAGACGGCTGCGCAGTCCGGCGAAGGTGAAGGGTTTGACCAGGTACTGCAGGGCGCCGAGGCGCATGGCGGCCTGCACGGTGGCGAGATCGCGGGCGGCGGTGACCATGATCACATCGGTGCGGTGGCCGAGTTGGCGCAGGCGCCGCACCAGGTCCAGGCCGTTCTCGTCGGGGAGGTAGTGGTCCAGGAGGACGAGGTCCACGGGATGCGAGCTGAGGAACTCCAGGGCCTCGGCGGCCGAATGGGCCTGCGCCGTCACCTGGAAACCGGGAACCTTCGCCACGTACGCCGCGTTGATCAGGGCAACACGCACGTCGTCGTCGACGACCAATACGTGGATCGGGGTCTCGTTCACCGCAGGGCCTCCGGGAGTACGACGGAGAATTCCGCCCCTCCGTCCGCTGCTTCACCGGCCCGGGCGCTGCCGCCCTGCCGCTCCGCGAGGCGGCGTACGAGGGCGAGGCCCAGCCCGCGCTCGCGGTGGGCCTTGGGCTGCTTGGTCGACCAGCCCTCCGTGAAGATCTCCTCGCGGCGCGCGGCGGGCACCCCGGGGCCGCTGTCGCGCACCCGCAGCACGGCGGTACGGCCCTCCGCGCGCAGCTCCACCTCGACCAGGGGCGCCGCCGAACCGGCGGCCGCGTCCAGGGCGTTGTCCACGAGGTTGCCGAGGATCGTGACGAGGCCGCCCGGGTCCACCAGGCGGTCGGGGAGGAGGCTGGTGCCGGCCAGACGCAGCGGGACGCCGCGTTCGGCGGCGACGGTCGCCTTGCCCACCAGAAGGGCGGCCAGCAGGGGGTCGTGGACCTTCTCGGTGACCTGCTCGGCCGTCGTGCGGTGCACGCCGGCGACCTCGGTCACGAACTCCACCGCCTCCTCGTTCAGGCCCAGCTCCAGCAGGCCGAGGAGGGTGTGGAGGCGGTTGGCGTGCTCGTGGTCCTGGGCGCGGAGGGCATCGATCAGGCCCCGGGTGGAGTCGATCTCGCGGCCCAGGTGCTCCAGCTCGGTGCGGTCGCGGAGGGTGGCTACGGCGCCGCCGTCCTCGGTGGGCATCCGGTTGGCCACCAGCACGCGGGAGCCCTGGACGGTGAGCAGGTCCCGGCCGGTGACGCGGCCCGACAGGACGTCGGCGGTGCGGCCCACGCCCAGTACGTCCTCCAGTGGACGCCCCGCGCAGCCGTCGGCGGCGTCCGGGGCGAGGCCCAGCAGGCGGGCGGCCTCGTCGTTGACCAGCCGGACCCTGCCGTCGGGGGCCAGGGCGATCACGCCCTCGCGGATGGAGTGCAGCATGGCCTCGCGCTCGGCGAGCAGGCCGGCGATGTCGGAGAAGGCCAGATCACGGGTCTGCCGCTGGATCCGACGGGAGAGCAGATAGGCGGCGAGCGCGCCGGCCGCCAGAGCGCCGCCCGCGTAGGCGAGCAGACCGGGGATCGCGCCGAGCAGCCGGTCGCGGACGCTGTCGTAGGCGATGCCGACCGAGACGGCGCCGACGATCTCGCCGTCGGCCGCGAGGAGCGGGACCTTGCCGCGGGCGGAGCGGCCCAGGGTGCCCTCGTCGATCTCCATGACCTCGCGTCCCGCCAGGGCATCGCTCGGGTCGGTGGAGACGGGCAGCCCGATCCGGTCGGCGCTCGGGTGCGAGCGGCGGATGCCGTCCAGGTCGAGCACGACCACGTACTCGGCTCCGGTGGCCCGGCGGATCCGCTCGGCCGAGGACTGTACGGGGCTGTCGGCCGAGGCCCCGGAGGACAGGACCCCGGCGGCCAGCGCGGGGTCGGCCGCGGCGCTCTGCGCGATGGCCAGGGCGCGCCGCATGGCCTGGTCGTCGAGCTGGGCGCTGAGCGGCGCCAGGAACAGTCCGGTCGCCAGTACGGCGACCCCGGCGGCGATGGCCAGCTGGGTCAGCAGGATCTGGGAGACGGCCCGTCTGGGCAGCCCGAGGCGCCGAGCGCTCAAGAGGGGGAACCGCATGGGCAGCAACGGTAGGTCGGCTCCGGTACAAGCGGAATGCTTACGCCCGACTTGTCGGGTACCCCACTCCCGTCATGCCCGGATCGTGTTCCAGGCCTCACTGCGGGTGAAGTAGGTGTCGTAGAGCTCCTGGACGTCCAGCAGGGACTCCGGGGGCACCTTCCCGTAGGCGATCCGCTCCAGGTGGCGGAAGTATTCGAACCGTTCGATGCCGGGTGTGATGACGATGAGGATGTCGGCGTTCTCACCGGGCGCGGCGGCGAACGCGTGATCGAGGCCGGGCGGCACGATGACGAGGTCTCCGCGTTCCGCGGTCACCACCTGGTCGCCCGACAGGAGCTGCGCGGTGCCGTCGAGCAGGTAGAACAGCTCGGCGGACCGGGAGTGGTGGTGGGGCGCGGCCCCGTTCGCGCCGTCCAGCAGGCTGACCCGCTGGGTCGACAGGGCGCCGCCGGTGGACGTGCTGTCGGCGAGGAGCCGGATGGTGGTCGGGGCGGCGCCGATCGTCTCGGCCTCGGCCGCGCGCACGATCACCGATTCGTCGAAGGAGGGCATGATCAGGGACATGTCGTCTTTTCCTGGGAGAGGGGGGCGGGAGGTGGGGCGGGTGGTCAGGCCTGGGCCGGGTAGGCGGCGGTGCGGACCGCCGGGGCCGGGCGCTCGCGCAGCAGCAGGACCGAGGTCAGGGCGACGGCGAGAGCGGTGGCCCCGTGAACCCCGTAGGCATGACTTGCGGGCCCGCCTTCGGCCAGGACGATCACCATGTCGCCGGCCGGGACGAAGGTGATCGCCGCCATCGCCCAGCCGAGCGCCCGGCGCTGCCCGGTGAGCAGGAGCGCGAGGATGACCAGGCCGGTCGCGATATCGCGTACGCCCTTGACGGCGAGGAAGCCGGCGCCGTCGTGCTGCGGCCAGGTCGGCAGCCCGAAGCCGGCGGCGGTGGCCTGCGGTGCGAACAGGTAGCTGAGGCCGACGTACACGATGAACGCGGCGCCGACGGCGGCCAGGGCGGTGGCGAGGTGCTTGAGGGACATGGCAGTTCTCCTGAAGGTGGGTGGGGGGAGGGGCGGCGGAGAGGAGGAGGTTCAGCGCGGAGCGGCGGTGCGGCGGACGGCCCGTACCCGGCGGGCGTAGGCGGGGCGCCCGACGGTGCGCCACAGCAGGCGCCCGGCGAGGGGCAGCCCGGCGAGCATCGCCGCGCGCTCGGCCCGGTCGGCCTCCTCCAGGACCATCCCGAGGAAGAACAGCAGCTTGGGCTTGGGCGTGCTGGTCAGGAAGTGCTCGCCCAGCCGGTCCCACTCGTCCGCGGACAGGTGGCGCGCGGCGAGCGGCAGGAGCGATTCCTCCTCGTCGGCCAGGTGCTCCAGCAGCACGGTCCGGTGCTCGGCGAGCAGCGAGACCAGCGTGTCGCGTTCCGCCTCCCCGGCCCGGCGCTCCCAGGCGGGCAGAGCCTCGTCGGCGGCGGCGAGACTCGCAGCCACCCGCTCGTGCCGGCCCTCCATGCGCAGGACGAGATCCGCTTCGAGGTCGACCCGGGCCATCAACGGCGGCCACAGGTAGGCGTCCTCGCCGTGGTGGTGGCCCGTCAGGCCGAGCCGGTAGTCGCGGAAGTGGTCCCCGAGGACCCGTGCCCGCGCCGTGTCGCCGGGGGCGACCGTGGCGATCAGCTCGACCAGCAGCCGAGCCTCGCGGCGCAGACCGCGATGGATGACCACCATCTCGTGGGTGTTCGGCCGCGCCGTGCTCCGCCCTGATCGCGGTGCCCGTGCCGTTCCTGGCTGCTTCGTCTTCATGGAAAGAGACTCGACGCCGGTACATGGAGGGTTCTTGGAAGGCACTTGGAAGGATCGGAAGGATCCCTGACGTCGTTCGGCCTTGTACGGGCCGGAGTTGGCCGAATCCGCGTAGGTTGGTGCGGTCATGGTCCACATACGCGTACTCGGTTCCTTCGCGGCCGAGCGGGACGGCGAGGTGATCCCGCTCGGCGGCCACCGTCAGCGTTCCGTACTGGCCCTGCTCGTGGCGGCGCGCGGCCGGGTCGTGTCCGTCGACCGGATGATCGAGGAACTCTGGCAGGGGGCGCCGCCCGCCCGGTCCGTGGCCTCGCTCCAGGCCTACGTCTCCAACCTGCGCCGCCTCCTCGAACCGGGCCGGGCCCCGCGCACCCCCGCCCGGCTGCTGGTGAGCGCGCCGCCCGGGTACGCGCTGCGGCTGCCCGAGGACGCCGTCGACGCCTGGCGCTTCGAGCGGCTGCTCGGCCGGGCCCGCGAGGCCCTGCCCACCGAGCCGGAGACCGCCGGAGTCCTGCTCCGCGAGGCGCTGGCGCTGTGGCAGGGGCCGGCGTACGCGGAGACCGCCGACGAGCCGTGGGCCCACGCGGAGATCATGCGGCTCGGCGAGCTGAGGCTGGCCGCCCGCGAACTCGGCGTCGCCGCCGGGCTGCGGGGCGGCGCCGACCTGGCGGCGGCGGTCGCCGAGGCCGCGCTGCTGACCCGGGAGGAGCCGCTACGGGAGGAGGGCTGGCGACTGCACGCCCTCGCGCTGTGGGCGGCGGGCCGACAGGCCGACGCGCTCGCGGCGCTGCGCCGGGCCAGGTCGGTACTGGCCGACGAGGTGGGACTGGATCCCGGCGCCGCCCTGGTCGAGCTGGAGAAGGCGGTCCTCGCGCAGGACGGCCGTGTGCTGCGCGAGGCCACGCGGCCACCGGAGCCCGTGGCGCCCGCCCCGTCGGAACAGACGCTGCTGCCCGCGGAGCCGGCCGCCGGCGGGGCCGAGCGGTTCGTCGGGCGCGAGGAGGAACTGGCGCGGCTGACGGCGCAGGCGCATCGGGCCCGCGCGGCCGGCCCCGGCGTCGCGCTGGTCACCGGCGAGGCCGGGCTGGGCAAGTCGGCGCTGCTGCACGCGCTCGACGACCGGCTCCGCGCCGAGGGCTGGCTCGTCGCCTTCGGGCGCACCACCGATGCCGAGGGCGCGCCACCCGCCTGGGCCTGGGTCGAAGCACTGCGCGCCGTCGCCGAGGCCGCCCCGCCCGAGCCCGCGGCGCCCGCCGCGCTGGCGCCCCTCCTGGCCGAGGACGCTCCCGCCACCGCCCACGCCGCCAGCGGCGAGGATGTCGCCGCCGGGCGGTTCCGACTGCACCGCGCCGTCGGTCGGTGGCTGGCGCAGGCCGCGCGCGGGCGGCCCGTCGCCGTCCTCCTGGACGATCTGCACTGGGCCGACACCGAGACGCTGGCGCTGCTGTCGGGTGCGGCCGACCTCCCCGCGGGTACCGCCCTGCTCCTCGTGGGCGCGTACCGGCCGGAGGACGTGGAGGGCCGGCTCGGCGACACCCTGGCCGGACTCGCCCGGCGTGCACCGGCCCGGATCGCGCTGCGCGGCCTCGCCGAGGAGGCCGTGGCCGAGCTGGTTCGTGCGGTGGGCGGTCCGCGGGTGGACGCGGAGGTGATGGCCGCGTTGGCCGAACGTACGGGAGGGAACCCCTTCTACGTCCGGGAGAGCGCCAGGCTGTTGGGCAGCGAGGGCTCGCTCGTGGCGCTGTCCGAAGTTCCCGAAGGCGTACGCGACGTGCTGCGGCGCCGGCTCGGACGCCTCCCCGAGCCGGTGGTGTCCGTCCTGCGCCTGGCCGCGGTCGCCGGACGGGAATCCGACGTCGAGGTCCTGGTCGGGGCGGCTGACACCGGCGAGGACGGCGTACTGGGCGCGCTGGAGGCCGGTCTACTCGCCGGTCTGTTGGTCGAACCCGAGCCGGGGCGGGTCCGGTTCGCCCACGCACTGGTACGCGACACCCTGCTGGCGGACCTCAGCCGGTTGAGGTCCTCGCGGATGCACGGCCGGATCGCGGTCTGCCTGGAGCGGCTCGCCCCCCACGACGTCTCCGCGTTGGCCCACCACCACGTACGCGCGGCCTCCTCGGCGACGGCGGCGAAGGCCGTCGCGTACTGCCTGCGGGCCGCCAGGCTGGCCGAGGGCCGCTTCGCCCACGACGTGGCCGCCGCGCTGCTCGCCGAGGCGGTGGAGTGCTTCGAGCGGGTCCCCGCGGAGTCCGGCGGCGACCGGGACGCCGAGCGCGTCGAGCTGCTGGGCCTGCTGGTACGGGCCCAGGTGCGGGCGGGAGCGGTCATGGCCGCGCGGACGACCCGGCGTACGGCGATCGACCATGCGGTCGGCGCGGGCCGGGACGACCTGCTGATCGCGGCGTTCACGGCATGGACCGAGCCGACGCCGTGGCAGACGCGCCCCTACGGCGTGGTCGACCGACCGGTGGTGGAGCTGCTGGAACGGCTGCTGGCGCGGCCCGGTCACGAACCCGCCGTAAGGTGCCTGCTGCTGGGCGCGTACGCCGCCGAGCTGTCCGACGCCAAGGTGGCGGGCGTACGGGCGGGCGCGCGCGAGGCGCTCGCCCTCGCGGAGGGCACCGGGGACCCCGTGCTGCGGGCGGGGGCGCTCGCGGCGCTGGTCAAGGAACTCGACGCCGACCTCGAATGGCCCGAACGCGCCGCCCTGGGAGGCGAACTCGAACGGATCGGCGCCGCCCACGAGCTGCCGGGCCACCAGTGGTACGGGATGTTCATCCGCTTCACGGCGTCGGCCGCGGAGGGGGATGTGGCCGGTGCCCGTCGACTCGTGGGCCGGTGGACGCAGTTCGCGCGGACCTACCGGATGCCGGGGCCGGCCGCCGTCGGCGAGACCGTCGAGGCGACCTGGGCCCATGTCGAGGGGCGGTTCGAGGAGGCGGAGCGTCTCTACCGGCAGGCGGCCGCGCGGATGGCCCGGCAGGGGTCCCCGCACGCGGAGGGGATCCTCGCGGTCGCGATCGCGACCCTGCGGGCGAGCCAGGGTCGGCTCGCGGAGCACCTGCCGCGGCTGCGGCAGGTGTACGCGGCCTTCGGACCGCCGGCCGGGGACCTGCTCGCGGTGGCGCTGGCCGCCGCGGGCGAGGAGCGGGAGGCACGCGAAGTCCTCGACCGGGCGGGTCCGCTGCGGACGGACTACTTCTTCAAGGTCTTCGCGACCTTCCGGGCGATGACCTTGGTCACGCTAGGGGAGCGGGCGGGCGCCGAGGAGTTGTACGCGGCCCTGCTGCCGTACCGCGACGCCCCGCCGGTCTCCTCCGGGTTCACCGTGGCACTCCGGCCGGTCGCCCGCACCCTGGGGGAACTGGCCGTGCTGCTGGGTCGCGAGGTCGAGGCCGCCGACCACTTCGCGCGCGCGGTGTCCATCGCCGAGCGGTGGCACAGCCCGTGGGGGGCCGGCTGAGGTCAGGGCTCGCCTGATGCCGGCGCCGTCCGACGTCCGGGCTGCCTGCCGTCCGGCGCCCTGGGACGTCCGGCGCCGGGGCCCGGGCGGGCCTGACCCGTTACGGCATCGGCTGGGGCGGGCGGGGCCCGTGGTACTGCCCGCTCGGCCGCATCCGCAGCGGCCGCTCCTGGTACTCCTCCAGCGCGTGCGCCATCCAGCCCGCCGTACGGGCCACCGCGAAGACGGTCTCCCCGGCCTCCGCCGGCATCCCGCACGAGACCGTCAGCACCGCCAGCGCCAGATCCACATTGGCGTGCAGCCCGCCCTGCCGAGCCATCACCGCGGCCACCTCGCGCGCCGCACCCAGCGCCGGACCGGCCTGCTCCAGCCCTTCCAGCCGGGCGAAGAGCGCCCGCGCCCGCGGGTCCTCGCCCTGGTACAGCCGGTGGCCGAGTCCGGGAACCCGGCGTCCCGCCCGGAGGTACTCCGCCACCACCGGCGCGGCCCCGCCCTGTTCCAGCACCTCCACCAGCATCCGGTGCGCCAGCCGTCCGGCCGCGCCGTGCAGCGGGCCCTCCAGAGCGCCGAGCCCGGCGGACACCGCCGCGTACGGATGGGCCCGCGCCGAGGCGGCCACCCGTACGGCCAAGGTCGAGGCGGCCAGGTCGTGGTCGACCAGGAGGGCCAGCGCGAGGTCCAGCACGGCCAGCGCGTCCGGGTCCGGCTCCCGCGCCGTCAGCCGCGACCACAACTGCCGGGCGATCCGGCCGTCCCCGGACCACCGGGTCGGACCCGCCTCGGGGAGCGCGCCGACCAGTGTGGGGATCAGGGCGCGCGCGGAGCCGAGCACCGCCTCCTCCGACAGGTCGAAGCGCAGCGGATCCGCCACCGCGGCGGCGGCGACCGCCACCCGCAACCGGTCGATGGGGCCGCCGTGTTCCGGCAGGGCGGCCACCGCCCGCCGGGCCGCCTCCAGGGCCTGCGGGGGAGCGGTGAACCGGGCCCCGGGCGTGAGGGTGCCCGTCCACAGCCACTCGGCGACCTCCTCGTAGCGGTACCGGGAGGCCAGCTCCACGGCGTCCACGCCGCGGAAGTAGTACCGGTCGGGCTCGATGAGGGTGAGTGCCGTACGGACGGAGAGTTCCCCGGTGGGAGCCGCCGCCTCGCGCCGGCTGCGCCGGGCCAGCGCCTCGACCTCGGCGGCGTCGAAGCTGCTGCCCCGCCCGGCGGGATCGCGGCGGCTCGTGAGCTGGCCCCGGCTGACGTACGCGTACACCGTCGCCGGTTTCACCCCGAGTGCGCGGGCCGCCTCCTGTGTGTTGAGCCTGCGCCCGCTGTCCGTCTGGTCGCTCATGACGCACACCCTACAGATGGACAGTAATGTTGATTCAATCAATATTGACAGCGATTGAATCCATCATGGATGGTCAATCCATGAACACCACCATGGAAGTACCCCGCGGCCTCGCGGGGGTCGTGGTCACCGAAACCGGTCTGGGCGACGTCCGGGGCCGGGAGGGCTTCTACCACTACCGCCAGTACTCGGCCGTCGACCTCGCCGCCGCCCGCACCTTCGAGGACGTGTGGCACCTGATGTTCCGCGGCACGCTCCCGGCCGACGCCGCCGGGCGCGCCGCCTTCGCCGCCGAGATCGTCCCCCTGCGCCGACTGCCCGCGGAGGTGCGGGACGCCCTGCCCGCCCTGGCCCGGGCCACCCGGCTCTCCGGCCCCCTCGCCGGGCTGCGCACCGCGCTCTCGCTGCTCGGGGCCTGCGCCGACTTCCGCCCGGTCTACGACCTCGACCCCGACCGCCGGGCCGCCGACGCGCTGGCCGCCTGCGCCGCCGTACCGACCCTGCTGACCGCCCTGCACCGACTGGGGCAGGGCCTGGAGCCGGTGGAGCCGCGGGACGACCTCCCGTACGCCGCCAACTACCTCTACATGCTGACCGGCCGGGAACCCGACCCGGTCCGGGCCCGCGCGGTCGAGCGGTACCTGATATCCACCGTGGACCACGGCTTCAACGCCTCGACCTTCACCGCCCGGGTGATCGCCTCCACCGGCGCCGATGTCGCGGCCTGTCTGACCGGGGCGATCGGCGCGCTCTCGGGCCCCCTGCACGGTGGCGCCCCCAGCCGGGCCCTGGACACCCTCGACGCCATCGGGACCGTGGACCGGATCGGGCCGTGGATCCGGGAGCGCGTCCTGGCGGGTGACCGGATCATGGGCTTCGGCCACCCCGTCTACCGCACCGAGGACCCCCGGTCCCGCATGCTGCGCGAGATCGCCCTCCAGTTCGGCGGTCCCCTCGTGGACTTCGCCGTCGAGGTCGAGCGCCAGGTCGAGGAGATCCTCGCCGAACTGAAGCCGGGCCGCGAACTGCACACCAACGTGGAGTTCTACGCGGGCGTGGTCATGGAGCTCTGCGGACTTCCGCGCGAGATGTTCACGCCCACCTTCTGCGCGGCCCGCGTGGTCGGCTGGAGCGCGAACATCCTCGAACAGGCCACCGATTCGAAGATCATCCGTCCGGCCGCCCGGTACACCGGCCCCACCCCTCCCCACCCCGTGCCGCCCCTGCGCTGACGGAGCCTGGCTACGATCGACCGGGTGAACAGCAGGCAGCCCATCCCCGTCGTCGTCCTCGCCGGTTTCCTCGGATCCGGCAAGACCACCGTGCTGAACCACCTCCTCGCCGGTCGCGGCGGCACCCGCATCGGGGTGGTGGTCAACGACTTCGGATCGATCGAGGTCGACGCGATGTCGGTGGCCGGCCAGGTCGGTGACTCGATGATCTCCCTCGGCGGCGGCTGCCTGTGCTGCGCCGTCGACGGCAGCGAACTCGACGCCTACCTGGAGAAGCTCTCCGCACCCGTCCACCGGATCGACGTGATCGTCATCGAGGCGAGCGGGCTGGCCGAGCCCCAGGAGATGATCCGGATGCTCATGGCCAGCGAGAACCCGGACATCCGGTACGGCGGCATGGTGGAGGTCGTGGACGCCGCCGAATTCGACGCGACCCGGGCCAGGCACCCGGAGACCGACCGCCACCTCGCCGTCGCCGACCTGGTGGTGCTCAACAAGACCGACCGGGTGGACGCGGCGGAACGGGCCCGGATCGAGCGGGAGCTCGCCGTGCTCTGCGCCCCGGGCACCCCGGTCGTGGGCGCCGACCACGGGCGGATCGACCCGGAACTGCTCTTCGACCGCAGGCCCTGGACCGAGACCCGGGGGCAGCTCTCCTTCGAGGACCTGCTCGCGGAGGCCGACGGCCACGGCCACGAGGGCTGCGGCCACGCGCACGCCGCGTACGAGAGCACGGAGTTCACCACCGAGCAGGCCCTGTCCCCGCGCCGGTTCGTCGACTTCCTCGACCGCCGCCCGGCCGGGCTCTACCGGATCAAGGGCTTCGTCCACTTCGGCGTGCCCGGGCACGACGAACGCTACGAGGTCCACGCGGTCGGCCGCTTCCTCCGCTTCGCCCCGGGGCCCTGGGGGCGGGGCGAAGCGCGCGTGAGCCGGCTGGTCCTGATCGGCTCCGGCACCGACGGACCCGGACTGCTGCGCGAACTGGAGGCCTGCCGCGAACCGGCCCCGCACGAGGCACGCCCCGAGAGCATGTGGTGCGTACTGCGGTACGTGGCCAGGCCCGAGCCCGGGGCCGAGCCGGAGGCCGAGCCCGAGCCCGAACCCTCGGACGAGGGCTGAGGGCCCAGGGCCGAGGGCACCGCGAGCCCGGCCTGATCGGCAGGACAGCCGCTAGTGCTGTGACCGGAAAGGTCCACCGGGTCACGGCGCCCGGTACGGCACCTCGCCGCGTTGTCGGACCACGGAAGTACGTCCGGTACGGCCCGCGGCCCTCCGCCTTGCGATGCACCGCACCGGACACCGCGACCCGGCAAACCTTTCCGGCCACAGCACTAGGCGACCTCGACGCCGAACTCGCCCAGCAGGTCCTCCAGGCCGCCGCGGTAGCCCTTGCCGCCGATCACGAAGTCCCAGTCGCCGTTGGCGCGGTGCCGGAACGAGCCGAGGACCAGGGCGGTCTCCCCGGCGCGCCCGTCGGAGACGTCCAGCCGGCCCAGTTCCTCACCGCCGGCGGACAGCAGCCGGATGTGGGCGTCGGTGAACCCGGCGAGATCGGCGTGCGGATCGACCTCCGGGTCGATCGCGGCCACGAGGACCAGCCGGTCCGCCCGCGACGGCAGGGCGTCGAAGGAGACCTCCAGCGCCGCCTTGTCGGGAGCCGCGTGCTCGCGGGCCCGTACCGAACCGTCAGGGGTGCGCGGGTTGTTGAAGAAGACGAAGTGCTCCTCGCTCAGCACCCGGTTGCCCGTGCAGACGAGCGCGCACACGTCGAGGGCGACCGAACCCGACCAGGACATGCCGAGCACGTTGTGGTCGGCCGGCGGAGCCGGTGCGGGTTCGGGCGCTCGCCGGGCCGGGACCGGGGCCGGGGCGCCGCCGCCGAGCCGGCCGCGCAGTCCGTACTGGTGGAGCAGCTCGACCAGGTCCGTCCCGGGAACCAACTCCAGCGGCTTGCCGTTGGCGAAGGTGTACGACCCGGGCCCGAAGGACGCGGTGGTGACCAGCACCCCCTTGTTCGCCCCCTTGTCCTGGACCGTGCCGTACAGATCACGCACGGCCGTCGGAGGCACCGTGTTCCGGTAGCGCTTGACCTGCACCACGATCCGCCCGCCCCGGATCGGCGCCGGGTCCACCGCCTCCACGTCGACCCCGCCGTCACCCGACCGTTGCGTGGTCACCGCCTCCATGCCCATCGCCCGGAACAGCTCGGCGACCAGGTTCTCGAAGGCGATCGGGTCCATCGCGAAGAGATCCGGCTCGTCCTCGTCCGCGTCTCCCGTGTGCCCACCGTGGCTGACGACATCCCCGCCGACCTCGTCGGGCCGGCGCCCGGGGCGTACCGCCGTCAGCTGGTCGGGCCGTGCCGACAGCAGCCCGCCCAGCCCCGAGACCAGACAGTCCACCGCGCTGACCTGCTCCAGCCGCAGCCCGGCGAAGGCGCTGCGCGCCGCCGGTACCGTGGCGAGCACGAACCGCGCCTCCTGGCCGGTCACCGGATCGTGGCAGTCCACGAAGCCGTTGACCACGACCGAGTCCAGTACGTCGAACTCGTCCGCCGCGTACAGCTCGCGCACCACCAGCAGCACGCACTGGGCCAGCAGGTCCCGGTACAGGGCACGTCGTTCCGTGACCGGGCGGGGCTTCACCTTGTCCTGGTCCGTGCTCGGCAGGTACTGAACCGCCCGGGCCTCCGGCACCACCGCGTACCCGGGCAGCTCCCAGTCCAGCACCAGCTGGCGCGCGGCCGGGTCGTACGCCGCCGTCACCTGCCTCGGCAGCCTCTCGGGCCAGGCCGTCGAGGCGTACAGGGCCGCCGAGAAGTACTCCACCGCCGCTTCGGCGTCACCCGCGCGCAGCGCTTCGGTCAGCTCCGTGAGCCCGCCGTTGTGTGCCAGCGCCCCCGCCATCTGCTCCGCCGCCCACCGGTCGTACTGCTGGCGGTACGCGGCCAGTTGCTGTCGGCGTTGCGCCTCCGCGGCGTTCGCGGCCTGCCAGGCCTGGGTGTAGCGGGCGTGCGCCTCCCGCTCCGCCTGCGCCCGGTGGTTCGAGCCGAGCGTCCAGCCGCTGCTCTGCCGCTGGAAGTCCTCGATGCGGGGCATCGGTACCGGGTGCGCCAGGGCACCGGGGTCGAAGGGCTGCAGCCCGTCGGGCCGGGCCAGGGCGGATATCCGAAACGCCGGTGCCCGGCAGCCCGCGGCCAACAGGCCCTTGAGGGCTTCGACCTCGGCGTCGAACTGCGCGGTGCGCCGCAGGGCCTCGGCCTCGCGGTACTGCCGGTGGCTCCGGTTCGCGTCCCGTTCGTGGGCCCGCTGCCGGCGCTCGGCCTCCCGCTGCTGGACCAGCTGCGTCTGTTGCTGCCGGCGCTGTGCCTCCGCCCAGCTCCCGATCAGTCCGCTGCCCGCTCGACGGCTCATCAGCTGCGTTCTCCCCCCACCGCGTCCACGGGGAAAACACTAGTCGGCATTCGGGTGGTACGTCCCCCCGGTCGTACCACCCGAATGCCCTCCCGCGCCCTACAGCGCGGCCCCCGCCAGTGCCGCGACCACCGACGGCAGCGCGGCCCCGGAGCCGTCCCGGCGCGGGTCCACGGTCGGCAGTTCGGCCGGCGTTCCGTTCGCCGCCGCCGCGCGGACGGGGGCACCGCCCGCCCAGGCCAGCACCAGTACGTCCTCGCCCTTCAGGAACCGCTGGCAGCGCACGCCACCCGTGGCGCGACCCTTGCGCGGGTACTGGTCGAAGGGGGTCAGCTTCCCGGAGGTCACCGAGTCGTCCAGGGTGCCGTGCGAGCCCGCCACCGTGAAGACCACCGCGTCCCGCGCCGGGTCCACGGCCGAGAAGTGGATCACCTTGGCGTTCTCGGCGAGCTTGATGCCCGCCATACCGCCCGCCGGGCGGCCCTGCGGGCGGACCTGGGCCGCCGGGTAACGCAGCAGCTGGGCGTCGTCGGTGATGAAGACCAGGTCCTCCTCACCCGTGCGCAGCTCGACCGCGCCGACGATCCGGTCGCCCTCCTTGAGGGTGATGACCTCCAGCTCGTCCTTGTTCGCCGGGTAGTCCGGCACGACGCGCTTGACCACGCCCTGCTCGGTGCCCAGCGCGAGGCCCTGCGAGGACTCGTCCAGCGAGGTCAGGCAGACCACCTTCTCGTCCGCCTCCAGCCCGGAGAGGAACTCCGAGACCGGGGCGCCGCCCGCCAGGTTCGGCGCGGCGTGCGTGTCCGGCAGCTGCGGCAGGTCGATCACCGACAGCCGCAGCAGCCGCCCGTACGAGGTGACCGCGCCGACATCGGCCCGGGCCGTCGCCGCGACCTGCGAGACGATCAGGTCGTGCTTGGCACGGGCGCCGCCCTCCTCCTCCGGCAGCGCCTCGCCGTTCGCCGTACGCGCCAGCAGGCCCGTCGAGGACAGCAGCACCCGGCACGGGTCGTCCGCGACCTCCAGCGGAACGGCCGCCACCGCGGTGCCCGCGGACTCCAGCAGCACCGTACGGCGCTCGGTGCCGAACTTCTTCGCGACGGCCGCCAGTTCCGCGGAGACCAGCTTGCGCAGCTCGCTGTCCGACTCCAGGATCCCGGTCAGCTCGTCGATCTCGCCGGTCAGTCGGTCGCGCTCGGACTCCAGCTCGATCCGGTCGAAGCGGGTGAGCCGGCGCAGCGGGGTGTCCAGGATGTACTGGGTCTGGATCTCGCTCAGCGAGAACCGCTCGATCAGCCGGGTCTTGGCCTGCGCCGAGTTGTCGCTGTCCCGGATGAGCCGGATGACCTCGTCGATGTCGAGGAGCGCCACCAGCAGGCCCTCGACCAGGTGCAGCCGGTCGCGGCGCTTGGTGCGGCGGAACTCGCTGCGTCGCCGGACGACCTCGAAGCGGTGGTCGAGATAGACCTCCAGCAGCTCCTTGAGGCCCAGCGTCAGGGGCTGCCCGTCCACCAGCGCCACGTTGTTGATGCCGAAGGACTCCTCCATCGGCGTCAGCTTGTAGAGCTGCTCCAGCACGGCCTCCGGGTGGAAGCCGTTCTTGATCTCGATGACCAGGCGCAGGCCGTGCGAGCGGTCGGTGAGGTCCTTGACGTCGGCGATGCCCTGGAGCTTCTTCGAGCCGACCAGGTCCTTGATCTTCGCGATGACCTTCTCGGGGCCGACCGTGAAGGGCAGTTCGGTGACGACCAGGCCCTTGCGGCGCGCCGTCACGTCCTCCACGGTCACCGTCGCGCGGATCTTGAAGGTGCCGCGCCCGTTCTCGTAGGCGTCCTTGATGCCCGAGAGCCCGACGATCCGGCCGCCCGTGGGCAGGTCGGGGCCCGGCACGAAGCGCATCAGCGCCTCCAGGTCCGCCTGCGGGTACCGGATCAGGTGGCGGGCGGCCGCGATGACCTCGCCGAGGTTGTGCGGGGGCATGTTGGTGGCCATGCCGACGGCGATTCCGGACGCGCCGTTGACCAGGAGGTTCGGGTACGCGGCGGGCAGGGCGACCGGCTCCCGCTCCTGGCCGTCGTAGTTGGCGGTGAAGTCGACGGTGTCCTCGTCGATCGACTCCGTCATCAGCGACGTGGCGTCGGCCATCTTGCACTCGGTGTAACGCATCGCGGCCGGCGGGTCGTCGTTGCCGAGCGAGCCGAAGTTGCCGTGGCCGTCGACCAGCGGCAGCCGCATGGAGAAGGGCTGCGCCATGCGCACGAGGGCGTCGTAGATGGACGCGTCACCGTGCGGGTGGAGCTTGCCCATGACCTCGCCGACGACACGGGCGCACTTCACGTACCCGCGGTCGGGACGCAGGCCCATCTCGTTCATCTGGTACACGATGCGTCGGTGCACCGGCTTCATGCCGTCCCGGGCGTCGGGCAGGGCACGGGAGTAGATCACCGAGTACGCGTACTCGAGGAAGGAGCCCTGCATTTCGTCGACGACGTCGATGTCGAGGATCTTCTCCTCGAAATCCTCCGGCGGCGGGGTCTTCGTGCTGCGGCGGGCCATCGCTGCGCGGCTCCTTAACCAAAATGGGGTGTGCTGGCTGTCGGGTGGGGTGTCTGGTCGGGTCTGGCGGGGTCTGGCGGTCTTGTGGTGTCCGGCGAGGGTACGACGCGGACCATTGTGGCCCGACGCACCGACAACGCCGACTCCGACCCCGGGGGTCCCTCGGACGGAGTGCGGGGGAGTGACCCGGGAACTTATCCGGCGGTCGGCGCGCTTGCATACAGTGGCAGGTCGATAAGAAATCTCTACATCGCGATCGAAGGGACCACATGCCCATGGGTCACACGGCCACAGCCCAGGCCGGCTCCGGCGGCCTGACAGCGACCGAGCACCGGCTGGCCAACGGCCTGCGCGTGGTGCTCTCCGAGGACCACCTGACCCCGGTCGCCGCGGTCTGCCTCTGGTACGACGTCGGCTCGCGCCATGAGGTCAAGGGACGCACCGGCCTGGCTCACCTCTTCGAGCACCTGATGTTCCAGGGGTCGGCGAGCGTACCCGGCAACGGGCACTTCGAACTGGTCCAGGGGGCCGGCGGTTCCCTCAACGGCACCACCAGCTTCGAGCGCACCAACTACTTCGAGACGATGCCGACGCACCAGCTGGAGCTCGCGCTCTGGCTGGAAGCGGACCGGATGGGGTCCCTGCTGGCCGCCCTGGACGACGAGTCCATGGAGAACCAGCGCGACGTCGTCAAGAACGAGCGCCGCCAGCGGTACGACAACGTCCCGTACGGCACGGCCTTCGAGCGGCTCACCGCCCTGGCCTACCCCGAGGGTCACCCGTACCACCACACCCCCATCGGCTCCATGGCCGACCTGGACGCCGCCTCCCTGGAGGACGCGCGCACCTTCTTCCGCACGTACTACGCGCCCAACAACGCGGTGCTGTCGGTCGTCGGGGACATCGACCCCGAGAAGACGCTCGCCTGGGTCGAGAAGTACTTCGGCACCATCCCCGCGCACGACGGCAAGCAGCCGCCCCGCGACGGCTCGCTGCCCGACATCATCGGGGAGCAGCTGCGCGAGGAGATCGTCGAGGAGGTCCCGGCGCGTGCGCTGATGGCCGCCTACCGGCTGCCGCACGACGGCACCCGGGAGTGCGACGCCGCCGACGTGGCGCTGACCATCCTGGGCGGCGGCGAGTCCTCGCTGCTGCACAACCGGCTGGTACGCCGCGACCAGACGGCTGTCGCGGCCGGCTTCGGCATGCTGCGGCTGGCCGGGGCGCCCTCCCTGGGCTGGCTGGACGTCAAGACCTCCAGCGGCGTCGAGATCCCCGCCATCGAGGCGGCCGTGGACGAGGAGCTCGCGCGGTTCGCCGCCGAGGGCCCGACGGCCGAGGAGATGGAGCGCGCCCAGGCGCAGCTGGAGCGCGAGTGGCTGGACCGGCTGAGCACGGTGGCCGGCCGCGCCGACGAACTGTGCCGCTTCGCGGTGCTGTTCGGCGACCCGCAGCTGGCGCTGACCGCCGTCCGGCGCGTCCTCGACGTCACCGCCGAGGAGGTGCAGGCCGTGGCCGCGGCCCGACTGCGCCCGGACAACCGCGCGGTGCTCGTCTACGAGCCGCTCGCGGCCGACGAGTCCGACCAGCACGACGACTCCGACGAGAACGAGGGGGCGGAGCAGTGAGCGACACGGCAGCCGTCACGATGACCTTCCACCCGCAGCCGCAGGCCGGCGAGCCGCAGCCGTGGGCCTTCCCGGCCCCCGACCGCGGGCAGCTGTCCAACGGGCTGACCCTGCTGCGCTGCCACCGGCCGGGCCAGCAGGTCGTCGCGGTCGAGGTCAACCTCGCCGCCCCGCTGGACGCCGAGCCCGAGGGCCTGGACGGCGTGGCGACCATCATGGCGCGGGCGTTCTCCGAGGGCACCGACAAGCACTCCGCCGAGGAGTTCGCGGCCGAGCTGGAGCGCTGCGGCGCCACCCTGGACGCGCACGCCGACCACCCGGGCCTGCGGGTCTCGCTGGAGGTCCCGGCCTCCCGGCTGCCCAAGGCGCTCGGCCTGCTCGCCGAGGCGCTGCGCGCCCCGGCCTTCGCCGACGCCGAGGTCGACCGGCTGGTGCGCAACCGGCTCGACGAGATCCCGCACGAGCTGGCCAGCCCGCAGCGCCGCGCCGCCAAGCAGCTCTCCAAGGAACTCTTCCCGGCCACCCTGCGGATGTCCCGGCCGCGCCAGGGCACCGAGGAGACGGTCGCCCGGATCGACTCCGCCGCCGTACGCGCCTTCTACGAGGCCCACGTACGCCCCGCCACCGCCACCGCGGTGGTCGTCGGCGACCTGACCGGCATCGACCTGGACGCCGTGCTCGCGGACACCCTGGGCACCTGGACGGGCAACACCGCCGCCGCCCTCCCGGTGCCGCCGGTGACCGCCGACGACACCGGACGCGTGGTCATCGTGGACCGGCCCGGCGCGGTCCAGACGCAGCTGCTGATCGGCCGGATCGGGGCGGACCGCCACGACCGGGTGTGGGCGGCCCAGGTGCTGGGCACGTACTGCCTGGGCGGCACCCTCACCTCGCGCCTGGACAAGGTGCTGCGCGAGGAGAAGGGGTACACCTACGGCGTGCGCGCCTTCGGCCAGGTGCTGCGCTCCACCGCGGACGGCAAGGGCGCCTCGATGCTCGCCATCAGCGGCTCGGTGGACACCCCGAACACCGGACCGGCGCTGGAGGACCTCTGGAAGGTGCTGCGCACCCTCGCCGAGGGCGGTCTGACCGACGCCGAACGCGATGTCGCCGTGCAGAACTTGGTGGGCGTGGCCCCGCTGAAGTTCGAGACGGCCGCCTCGGTCGCGGGCACCCTCGCCGACCAGGTCGAGCAGGAACTGCCGGACGACTACCAGGCGCAGTTGTACGCCCAGCTCGCCGAGACGGGCACGGTGGAGGCCACCACGGCGGTCGTCAAGGCCTTCCCCGCGGACCGGCTGGTCACCGTCCTCGTGGGCGACGCGGCGCTGATCGAGGAGCCCGTGCGGGCCCTTGGCATCGGCGAGGTCACGGTCGTTTCCAACTGACGGTCGGATGACGGCCCATTGGGGGCCGGCCGAGGGTTTCGGCAAGGGGTTCTGGTGACTTGGTCACCAGAACCCCTTTTGTCCGTTTAGTGGTGAGGTTGCTTGTATGCGGTGTGGCGTACGCAACAAAAAGCCGTGTCTGTTTGGCGATTGACTGATGATCCGCCTAGCGTCGGCCGTGCTGTTCGTCAGTTGTGCCCGCCGCACCCGCGGCACCGGACAGCGATCGCCGAGTCCCCGTCAGGCGCGAGCCTGGGGAGCCGGGGACCCACATGAGTCCCTGGGGTGAATCGGACCCCCTCGCAAGAGGAGGCCCGTAGGAGACCTTCCTGCTCCGAACCCGTCAGCTAACCCGGTAGGCGAGAAGGAAGGAAAGGATCAAACCCTTCATGGCGTTTGGCAGTCGTCCCGCTGGTACCGGTAAGCACCGTGGCTCCAGCCGTCTGAGCAAGAAGACCGCCGGTTACGCCGGTATCGCCGCGATCGCCACCACGGGTGTCGTCGGCTCCCTCGCCGCCCCGGCCTTCGCCGCGGACAACCACAGCAGCACCATCGGCCAGGACAACGGCCTCGGTGCCGTCGTCGTCGCCGAGGACCTTGCGGGTGACATCGCCGACCAGGCCGAGTCCCAGCACCGCGTCGCCGAGCAGGACGCCGTCAAGGCGCAGGCCGAGGCCGACGCGAAGCAGCGGGCCGCCGAGGCCAAGCGCATGGCCGAGGCCAAGGCGAAGGCCGAGCGCGAGGCCGCCGAGCGCGCCGCCCGCGAGGAGGAGCGCAAGCGCCTCAACACCTTCGTCGCCCCGGTGGACGGCTCGTACGTCAGCACGCAGTACCACGCGGGCGGCGGCATGTGGTCCTCCGGCAGCCACACGGGCATCGACTTCCACGCCGCCTCCGGCACCTCGGTCCACGCGGTGGGCCTGGGTACCGTCGTCGAGGCCGGCTGGGGTGGCGCGTACGGCAACAACGTCGTCATCAAGCACAACGACGGCACCTACACCCAGTACGGTCACATGACCTCGCTGAACGTCTCCGTCGGCGAGCAGGTCACCCCGGGTCAGCAGATCGGCCTGTCGGGCTCCACCGGCAACTCCAGCGGCCCGCACCTGCACTTCGAGGCCCGCACCGGCTCGCAGTACGGCTCGGACATCGACCCGATCGCGTACCTGCGCTCGCACGGCGTCAGCCTCTGACCTCGCGCCTCACGCATCGCACCGCTTCACCGAGGACCATGGCTCTCCGAGCCGGGGTCTTTGTATGTTGCGCCTTCGCGCAAATGTTTCGTATTTCCGGCCGCTCTCGGAAATTATCGTGTGTTGCAATAGAGTCGCAGCACGCGCATGTGCGTGCAATGACGCTGGCAGTCGGAAATAGGCGGAGGTTCGGTCTTGCGTATTCCTGCGCACGCGGTATGCACAGCAATCCGCGACGACATCGTCTCCGGGGTGTTCGAGCCGGGCGGCCGGTTGACCGAGGAGGTGCTGGCCCGCCGGTACGGGGTCTCGCGCGTCCCGGTGCGTGAGGCCCTGCGGACCCTGGAGTCCGAGGGGTTCGTGACCACGCGGCGCCACGCGGGGGCGTGCGTGGCCGAGCCGACCGAGCAGGAGGCCGCGGACCTGCTGGAGCTGCGGATGCTCCTGGAGCCGCTGGCCGCCGCGCGGGCCGCCCGGCGGCGCACCGACGCGCACCTCAAGGTGCTGCGCGGACTGGTCAGACTGGGGCAGGAGCGAGCCAGGCGGGGCCAGGGGGAGGATCTGCGGTCCCTGGGCGGCTGGTTCCACGAGACGCTCGCCCAGGCCTCCGGCAGCCCCGGGCTGATCTCGCTGCTCACGCAGATGCGGCACAAGATCGCGTGGATGTACGTGGTGGAGGCGCCGGCCCGGCCCGTGGAGTCCTGGGCGGAGCACGGGGCGGTCGTGGACGCGGTGGCGCGCGGCGACGCCGAACGGGCGCGGGCGCTGACCGCGATCCACGCCGACCGGGCGGCGGGGGCGCACCGGCTGCGGCTCCGCCCGGCGGTGAGCACTTCGCAACCTGCCGTAAACATGTCGAGTGGTCGGCATTAACAGGAGCCGTATACAAAGGGTGGGATCGCGTGAATTCGCTGCGCGGTGGCCGATCCCTTTCGAATCGGCCCGAGGTGTCGTGCGCAATTCCGGAGAGGATTAATTCGGCGTGCGCCGGATCGGGGCGGGGTCTTTTCTTCGTCGCGCGGGATCTTCTCGGCATTCGCCGCCCTCGGGTCCGCCGGGGATCCGACGCTCCGCGGGGTGACCGCGTCGGGCGGCCCCGCCCGGCTTCTCGTCACGCGGCGGGGCCCCGTGGACGGAACGACGAAGCCGCGACCCCCGGATCACGGGGGCCGCGGCTTCGCGCGTGGAGTCGAACCCGAAGGGTCAGACGGTCTCGGGGAGCTCCTCGAGACCCTCGGCGACCAGCTTCGCGAGGCGGTCGAGCGCGGCGTCCGCACCCTCGGCCTCGGAGGCGAGGACGATCTCCTCGCCGCCCTGGGCGCCCAGGCCCAGGACCGCCAGCATGGAGGCGGCGTTGACGGGGTCGCCGCCGGACTTCGCGATGGTCACCGGGACGCCGGAAGCGGTCGTCGCGCGGACGAAGATCGAGGCGGGACGAGCGTGCAGGCCCTCGGCCCAGCCGACGTTGACGCGGCGCTCTGCCATGGTGATGCCCTTCAGGTTCTTACGGTTGTCTAGACCAGTCTCTCACGACGCCCGGAATGCTCGGGCCTACCATCGGCCTGAATTTTCCGCCGTTCGACCTTCCCCAGCTTGCCCTGATATGTACCGTCCTGCCTCATCCGCCGCGCGAGGGCTCCACGGCCCGATCCGGCCGTAAGGTAGGCCCATGACCATCGAGTCGGACCCCTCCTACCCGGCCCACTGGGAAGCCGATGTCGTCCTCCGCGACGGCGGCACGGCCCGGATCCGGCCCATCACCACCGAAGACGCGGGCCGGCTCGTCAGCTTCTACGAGCAGGTCTCGGACGAGTCGAAGTACTACCGGTTCTTCGCCCCCTACCCCCGGCTCTCCGACCGCGACGTGCACCGCTTCACGCACCACGACTACGTGGACCGGGTCGGCCTCGCCGCGACCATCGGCGGGGAGTTCATCGCCACCGTCCGCTACGACCGCATCGACGCCGCCGGCCGGCCCGCCTCCGGACCCGCCGACGAGGCCGAGGTCGCCTTCCTCGTCCAGGACGCCCACCAGGGCCGCGGGGTCGCCTCCACGCTCCTCGAACACATCGGCGCGGTGGCCCGGGAGCGCGGCATCCGGCGGTTCGCCGCCGAGGTGCTGCCCGCCAACACCAAGATGATCAAAGTCTTCACGGACGCCGGCTACCAGCAGAAGCGCAGCTTCGAGGACGGCTCCGTCCACCTCACCCTCGACCTCGAACCCACCGCCGAGTCCCTCGCCGTGCAGCGCGCCCGCGAACAGCGCGCCGAGGCCCACTCGGTGCAGCGGCTGCTGGCCCCCGGTTCGGTGGCCGTCGTCGGAGTCAGCCGCTCCGGCGGGGGCGTGGGCGCGGCGGCACTGCGCAACCTGCGCGACAGCGGCTTCCACGGCCACCTCTACGCGGTCAACGAGGCCGTCACCCGCGACCTCCTCGACGGAGTGCGGGCCTACCGCACCATCGAGGCCATCGGCGCCCCGGTCGACCTCGCGGTGATCGCGGTCCCGGCCGACCGGGTCCCGGACGCGGTGGCGGCCTGCGGCGAGCACGGGGTGCAGGGGCTCGTCGTCCTGTCCGCCGGATACGGGGAGAGCGGCCCGGCCGGACTCGCCCGCCAGCGCGAACTGGTGCGGCAGGTGCGCTCGTACGGGATGCGGCTGATCGGGCCGAACGCCTACGGGGTGATCAACACCGCGCCCGAGGTGGAACTCAACGCCTCCCTCACGCCCGCACCGATGCCGACGCGCGGCCGGATCGGCCTGTTCACGCAGTCCGGGGCGATCGGCATCGCCCTGCTCTCCGCGCTGCTCCGACGCGGCGAGGGCCTGTCCTCCTTCGTCTCCGCGGGCAACCGCGCCGACGTGTCCGGGAACGACATCCTCCAGTACTGGTACGACGACGAGGCGACCGACGTCGCCCTGCTCTACCTCGAAACCCTGGGCAACCCGCGGAAGTTCACCCGGCTCGCCCGCCGCACGGCGGCCGTCAAGCCGGTGGTCGTCGCCAAGGGCGGCCGGCACAGCCCGGCCGGACACGTGGTCCCCGACACCCGGCTGCCGGAGGCCACCGTCTCCGCCCTGCTGCGCCAGGCCGGCGTCATCCGCGTCGACACGGTCACCGAGCTGGTGGACGTCGGCCTCCTGCTGGCGGCGCAGCCGCTGCCCGCCGGGCCCCGCATCGCGATCCTCGGCAACTCCGAATCCCTCGGGATCCTCACCTACGACGCCTGCCTCACCCAGGGCCTGAGCCCCCTGCCACCGCTGGACCTGACGACGGCGGCCGCACCGGCGGACTTCCGCACCGCCCTGACCGACGCGCTCCGCTCCGAGGACTGCGACGCGGTGGTGGTCACGGCCATCCCGTGGGTGAGCGAGGACGCACCGGAGGACGACCTGGCCGGCGCCCTGCGCGAAGCGGTGGCCGCGTACCCGGGCAAGCCGGTCGCGGTGGTGCACGTCGAGCTCGGCGAGCTCGCCGAGGCCCTGTCCGCCGTGCGCGGCGTCCCGCACACCACGTCGCCGCGGAGCTGGGGCCCCGTGGCGGACCAGGCGCCCCAGGCCCCGGCCGGGCCGCTGTCCGCGGCCGGGGACAGCATCCCCAGCTACCCCGCCGCCGAACGCGCGGTCAAGGCGGTCGCCGAGGCCGTCCGGTACGGGCAGTGGCGCCGGGCCACCGCCGAAGACGACGGGCGGGTCCCCGAGTACGAGGACATCGACGAGGCCGGGACCGCGGAGCGGCTGGCCGGGCTGCTGACCGACGTCGACCCCGGCGCCGTGCTGACGCTGACCGACCGGGACGCCCGCGAGCTGCTCGCGGCCTACGGGATCCGGGTCCTGCCCACCCTGCCCGCGCCGAGCGCCGACGCGGCGGTCCGCGCCGCCGGGGTGCTGGGATACCCGGTGGCGCTCAAGACCACCGCCCCGCACCTGCGCCACCGCGCGGACCTGGGCGGCGTACGTCTCGACCTCACGAACGAGGTCGAGCTGCGGCGCTCGTACGAGGAGCTCACCGACGCGCTGGGCAAGCCGGCCGAGCTCCAGCCCGTGGTGCAGGCCATGGTGCCGCGCGGGGTAGACACCGTCGTCCGCTCCGTCATCGACCCCGCCGCGGGCGCCGTCCTCTCCTTCGGGCTCGCCGGCGTCGCCTCCGAGCTGCTCGGCGACACCGCGCACCGGCTCGTCCCGGCCACCGACCGGGACGCCGCCGGACTGATCCGGTCCATCCGGACCGCGCCCCTCCTGTTCGGCTGGCGGGGCAGCGACCCCGTGGACACCCCCGCCCTGGAGGCACTGCTGCTGAGGCTTTCCCGCCTCGTGGACGACCACCCCGAGGTGATCGACGTCTCGCTGGAGCCCGTCGTGGTCGCCGCCGAGGGCGTATCCGTACTCAGCGCCACCGTCCGCCTGGCCCACCCGCCGGCCCGCGGCGATCTCGGCCCGCGGACCCTCCCCAGTTACTGACCGGGTACGGCGCGGCCTGAGGGCCCCGCACGGGCCTTAGGATGGACCTCATGGCGAAATCCGGTACGACGACCCAGGGGCTGCGCACGGCGATCGAGCGCAGCGGCTACTACCCGGCCCTCGTGGCCGAGGCCGTGGAGGCCGCGGTGGGCGGCGAGCCGATTTCGTCGTACCTGGTCCACCAGGAGACGACCTTCGACTCCAACGAGGTGCGCCGTCACGTCACCGTGCTGGTGCTGACGGGCAACCGCTTCATCGTCAGCCACACCGACGAGCAGGCCGCCGACGCCGGGTCCCCCTCCCCGTACGCGACCACCTCCACCGAGTCGGTCAAGCTGTCCAGCATCTCCTCCGTGGTGCTCAGCCGCGTCGTCGCCAACCCGGAGTCCTACACCCCCGGCACGCTGCCCCGCGAGGTCGTCCTGACCATCGGCTGGGGCGCGGTCTCCCGGATCGACCTGGAGCCGGCCGCCTGCGGCGACCCGAACTGCGACTCCGACCACGGCTACACCGGCAACTCCACCGCCGACGACCTCAGCCTGCGGGTCAGCGAGGCCGGCGACGGCCCGGAGGCGGTGCGCCAGACCCTGGTCTTCGCGCAGGCACTCTCCGAAGCCACAGCGGCGACCTCCGCCACCCCCGCCCGTTGATGGCGTACTCCGCGGCACAGGAGTGGCCCGAGCCGGAGCTGCTGGACCTGGCGGGCGCCCCCGTCCCGGAGTACGGTGCCGGTTCGCTCGCCGACCTGCTGCCCACGCTCGTGGCCGGCCAGGGCGTCCCCGGTTTCACCGCCGTGATCCCCGAGCTGACCCCGGCCGACCGGAACTGCGTGTTCCTGGTCGACGGCATGGGCTGGGAGCAGATCAAGGCCCACCCGGACGAGGCCCCGTACCTCACCTCCCTGCTCGGCAGCTCGCGCGGCGGCACCGGCCGCCCGATCACCGCGGGCTTCCCGGCGACCACCGCCACCTCGCTCGCCTCGGTGGGCACCGGCCTGCCGCCGGCCCGCCACGGCCTGCCCGGCTACGCCGTCCGCAACCCCGCCACCGGGGAGCTGATGAACCAGCTCCGCTGGTACCCGTGGACCGCGCCGAAGCCCTGGCAGCCGTATCCGACCGTCTTCCAGCAGGCGGACAAGGCAGGGGTGGCGACCGCCCAGGTGTCCTCGCCTGCCTTCCAGACCACCCCGCTCACCAAGATCGCGCTGAGCGGCGGCACCTTCCTCGGCCGGATGACCGGCGAGGAACGGATGGACCTGGCGGCCGAGCGCCTCGCGTCCGGTGACCGCTCGCTCGTCTACACGTACTACAGCGAACTCGACGGGGCCGGCCACCGGCACGGCGTGGACTCCGACGCCTGGCGCGGCCAGCTGATGTACGTGGACCGGCTCGTCCAGCGGCTCGCCGAGCAGCTGCCGCCGCGCACCGCCCTGTACGTGACCGCGGATCACGGCATGGTCGACGTCCCCTTCGACGAGGACTCGCGGATCGACTTCGACGAGGACTGGGAGCTCGGCGCCGGCGTCGCCCTGCTCGGCGGCGAGGGGCGGGCCCGGCACGTGTACGCGGTGCCGGGTGCGCAGGCCGACGTACTGACCGTGTGGCGCGAGGTGCTCGGCGACCGGTTCTGGGTCGCGAGCCGCGAAGAGGCCCTGGAACTGGGCTGGTTCGGCGCGCCGGGGGAGTGCGACGAGCGCGTGCTCGGGCGCATCGGCGACGTGGTGGCGGCCGCCCAGGCCGATGTCGCGATCACCGCCTCGCGCAACGAGCCGAACGAATCCGCCCTCACCGGAATGCACGGCTCCATGACCGCGGCGGAGCAGCTCGTCCCGCTGCTCGAAATCCGCACCTGACCCTCGCCCCTCACCCCGTACGCACCGCCCCACCACCTGCCCACGACCCGAAAGGTCCGTACTTCCCATGCCCGAGCTGGTGTTCTTCTCCGGAACGATGGACTGCGGAAAGAGCACGTTGGCGCTCCAGATCGCGCACAACCGCGATGCGCGGGGGCTGCAGGGTGTGATCTTCACGCGGGACGACCGGGCGGGTGAGGGCAAGCTGTCCTCCCGGCTCGGCCTGGTGACGGAGGCGATCGAGGCGCCGGAGGGCATGGACCTGTACGCGTACCTGGTGGCTCAGCTCTCCCAGGGCGGCAAGGCCGATTACGTGATCGTGGACGAGGCCCAGTTCCTGGCGCCCGAGCAGATCGACCAGTTGGCCCGCATCGTCGACGACCTCGACATGGACGTCTTCGCCTTCGGCATCACGACGGACTTCCGCACGAAGCTCTTCCCCGGCTCGCAGCGGCTGATCGAGCTGGCGGACCGCCTGGAGCAGCTTCAGGTCGAGGCCCTGTGCTGGTGCGGAGCGCGCGCGACGCACAACGCCCGTACGGTGGGCGGGGAGATGGTGGTGGAAGGCGCCCAGGTGGTCGTCGGTGACGTGAACCGCCCGGCGGAGGAGATCGGCTACGAGGTCCTGTGCCGCCGCCACCACCGCCGCCGCATGACCTCGGCCGCGGCCCAGGCCGGCGCCCTCTCCCCGGACGTCCTCCCGGTCAACCACGCCTGACGTCGACCGCGGCGGTGGCGTGCTGATCGGCTCCCGTGCGCGGCGGAGCGGAGGTCGCTTCGGTCTCCAGGCCCAGCAGTTGGATCAGCGCCTGCTCCAGGTCGCGCTGTGGGTGTGCCGGGTCGGCGGCCCGCCAGGCGACGAATCCGTCGGGGCGGATCAGAAGCGCGCCGCCAGGGACGATCCCGGCGGCGGCAGGCCACTGGCCCTCGGGGTCCAGGACGGCGTCCCGGCCGGCCTCCGGGTCCGCTGTGATCAGTTCGGCGCCCAGCTCCAGTCCGAGCCGGTCGGCAGCCCCGGTGGCTGCCTGGATCCACGCGGCGCCACGCGGTCCGGCGAGCACCGTGAAGCGCGACCGCACGAGGTCCAGCGTCGAGATCTTGGCGCCGTCCCGGGTCACCCACAGATGCGGCACCCTGGAGCCCGGTGCGCCGTCCAGGTCGAGGGTGATGTCCTCGCGTGACGGCAGGTCGGCGACAGGGTCGATGATCGCCGTCGAGTCGTACCGGTAACCCAGGTGCACGACCGGCGAATTGACGACACCCGCTCGGGCTCGCTCGGCGGCCAGAGCCGGGCTCGCGTCCCAGTGCAGGCGAGGGTCGGCCAGCCGGAGCCGGGCCTGCTCGACGGCGAGCGCTCCGACCGGGCGCCGCTCGGCATCGTAGGTGTCCAGAAGGTCCGGCGCGGCCTGATCGCGTAGAACCAGCGCCAATTTCCATGCCAGGTTGTGGGCGTCGGCGATCCCGGTGTTCATGCCGAACGCGCCCAGAGGCGGTACGGCGTGTGCGGCGTCACCGGCGAGGAACACCCGTCCGTCCGAGAAGCGGGAGGCGACCGACGCACGGATCCGCCACGGCAGGACGGAGACGATCTCCACCTCCGGGGCCGGGCTGCCGAGGGCCGAGTGGACCAGTTCGCGACAGCGCTCGGGAGTGAAGTCCCGCGCCGACTCCCCGGCGTCCGGGTCGTAGCCGAAGTGGAGGACCCACTCCCGATCGCCGTCGATCGTCATCAGCATGCCGTGGAAGTCCGGGCGGGTGATCTCGCAGGCGACGAAGGAGTGTCCCCTGGTCAGGCTGCTGAGATCGGCGCGGAACAGGATGTTCACTTTCGGCCCGTCGAGCGGGCCGGGGCCCGTGGTGGGAATCCCGAGTGCGGCCCGGGCCGGGCTCTTCACGCCGTCCGCGGCGACCAGGTAGTCCGCTCGCACCGATCGCCTGCCGTCCGGGCCGTCGAGGATCGCTGTGACGCCTTCGTCGTCCTGGCTGAACGAGACCAGCTCGGTTCCGTACAGCACGGTGGCGCCGTGCCGGCGGGCGGCCGGCAGCAGCACCGCGTCCAGCCGGTTCTGCGGGCAGGTGCCGCGGATCCTGCCGGGGCCGATCTCCTGCGGCGGCTCGACCGTCCGCCGTGCGCCCGGCACGGGGGCCCGGCGGGTCGGCGGGGCGGGACGGGTGAGTGCGTCGGCGCTTGCGAGGGTCTCGCCTTCGATCTTGCCCAGGCTGCCCTTGGCCATGTCGACGGCCACTTCGTCGATCGCCTCGGCCAGGCCCGCCTCGCGGAGGATCTCCAGGGTGCGCGGACCGACACCGGTGGCCCTGGGGTGCTCCGAGAGTCCGGGCTGACGTTCCACTGCCAGAACGTCGACCCCGTGGCGGGCGAGGAACAGCGCGGCGGCCAGGCCGACCGTGCCGGCGCCGGCGACCAGGACCTGTACGCGGGCATCGTGCATGACGATTCCTCCTCAGTTCCAAGATGGGAACACTGTTCCCGGTTTCTGGGAACACTGTATCCATGGGAGTACGATGTGCCCACCGAAATGATTCGAGGAGTTGTCGCGATGTCCGAGGAACCGCCCCCCGCACTGGTCTGGGCACGGGAGCCGCGCGCTCCGCGCCGCCAGAGCCTCAGCGTCGACCGGATCGTTTCGGTGGCCGTCGGCATCGCCGATGCCGAGGGCCTGGAGGCCCTGTCCATGCGCCGGCTCGCCGCGGACCTCGGCTCCGGGACGACGTCGCTCTACCGCCATGTCGCCGGCCGGGACGAGCTCTTGGACCTCATGGTCGACGCGGTCCGCGGGGAGCACCCGGCGCAGCCGCCGACCGGCGACTGGCGCGCCGACCTGGGCGGCGTCGCCCGCCTGATGCGCGCCGACCTGTTGCGGCACCCCTGGCTCGGCAGCGCGCTGATGTCCCGCCTGGCGCTCGGGCCGAACTCCCTGCGCCGGGTGGACTTCGCGCTGGCCGCCGCCGGCTCGCTGACCGCCGACGCCTCTCTCGCCATCACGCTCATCCGCTCGCTGCACCACTACGTTCTCGGTGCGGTGGCGGACCAGCTCGCCGAACAGGACGCGCAGCGTCGCACCGGTCTGACCGAGGAGCAGTGGCGGGCGAGCGTCGGTCCGTACGTGCGCGACATCGTCAACAGCGGCGTGTACCCGCACTTCTCCCGCTCGGTGATCGAGGCGGAAGACCTCGATGCCGACCGTCAATTCGAGTTCGGACTCGACTGCCTACTTGCCGGGATCGCCGCGCAAGTGACCGCTTCCCGATAGCCGGCGCCGCGACGTTCCATCCGGCCGATCCGGTCGCCTCGCAGGTGGCGGATGCCCCGGTAAAAGAGGGTTACGCCTATGACATCGAGGTGTGGCAGCTGTCGGACGACCCGAAGGCGACCGTGACCTATCGCCCGTTCGGTAGATCCGGTGGAGCGACCATCGACTACATGATGTGGACGGCCTCGATAGGAAGCGATTCCACATTCCGCAGCATGGGGACTGAGCCATGGTGAACCAGGAAGCGTATCGCCGAGCGCTCGAATATCTGATCCGGTACGCGCACGACGACTGGCTCGGGTTCTCTGTCGTCAGCGGGGCGGTGGGCGGTCTCCTCGGGCGCGGCGCTTCATTCGAGGTGCAACTGGGGCTGCTCCTGCGGATCGTCGGCGATCTGCATGACGCCGGAGCGCGACCGGGCGATCTGACGGAGTCGGCAAGAGAGCCGTTCCTGCCGTGGAGGGCGGACAAAGCCGAGGCCTTGACCCGGATCGCCGCGGAGGTCGAGCCGCATTCCCGATTGCCCGACTCGGGTGATGTCTGCTGGTTCGCGGTGCCGTGAGCCGGAGACGGGTCTCCCACGGCACGACATCGATCCGCGGGAGCGGAAACCGGGTGCGGCCGAGCGGATGGGCGGCTGTATGCCCTGACCGGATCGGCGTACACCATCGCGATCGCCGTCCCATGTGACCCGGACGGCGGGCCGTCGGGTGGGCCGTACACTCGGCCCATGGGTCGCACACGTTCCTCGAGGCAGTGCCTGCAGCAGGCCGCCTTCGGGATGCGCCCGGCCGCCGGGGTCGCGACCGTCGTCGACCCGGCCCGCGAGGTCCTCGCCGTAGCGCCCAAGACGCGCCGTACGGCCCTGCACGGCCACGGCTAGCGCTTCGCGCCTCCGTTTCCTCCGCTCCACATCACCACAGCAGCTTCCCGGCATGCCGCCGGCGCTGCCGCCTGGCTACGGCCGCACGCCCGGGCCCGAGCCCCCTCGAAGGGATCATTGTGAAGCTGAGCGAATTGCTGGCCGGGCAGGAGCACCACGTCCTCCAGGGTGATCCGGACACGACGCTGATCACCGCGGGAACCACCTTCGACGCCGACCGGGTGATGCCGGGCTCGCTCTTCATCGCCGTACCCGGACACCGGGAGGGCGGCCCCGCCTCCGTCCCGCCCGCCCTGGCCCGGGGCGCCGCCGCCGTACTCGTCGACGGCAGCGAGACCGCCCTGCCGGCCGCGGTATGGCCCCCGGGCACCTGTGCCGTCCGGGTCCCCGACACGCGGACGGCCGCCGCGGTGGTGACCTCCCGCTACTTCGGCGAGCCCGGAAGCCAGATGGACATGGTGGCGATCACCGGCACCAACGGGAAGACCTCCGTCTCGTACATGGTCGAGTCCGTCCTGCGGATCGCCGAGGGCGCCAGGGTGGGGGTGATCGGAACGGCCGGCAGCAGGATCGGCGATGAGCCGATCCCCATGCCGCCCTCGGTGCTGACCACGCCGGAATCTCCCGACCTGCAGTACCTGTTGGGGTACATGCGCGACCGCGGGGCCACCGGCGTGGTGCTGGAGGCCACCTCGATGGCGCTGCTGACGCACCGGGTGGACCGTACGTTCATCGACGTCGGGGTCTTCACCAACCTCACGCAGGACCATCTGGACGATCACGGGACGATGGCGGACTACCGGGACGCCAAGCTGCGGCTCTTCCAGGGCCTGTGCCGGCGTGCGGTGGTCAACGCCGACGATCCGGTGGGCGCGTCCATCGTGTCGATGATGCCGGGTGCGGTGACCACGTACGCCCTGGACCGCCCGGCCGACTACCGGGCCACCGACCTCGAGGTGAGTGCCTCGGGCACGCGGTTCACCCTCCACCACGCCGGACGCGCCTACCCGGCCTCGATCCCCGTCCCCGGCCGGTTCTCGGTGGCCAACGCGCTGGCCACGGTGGCGGCCTGCCACCTGCTGGGGCACGAGCTGGGCCCCCTGGTCGACGCGCTCGACCGGATGCCGCCGGTCCCGGGCCGGCTGGAACGCTTCCGGACCCCGCTGGGCACCTCCGTGATCGTGGACTACGCCCACTCGCCGGACTCCCTGGAGAAGGTCCTGACCACCATCCGGGGCTTCGCCCGTGGCCGGGTGATCACGGTCTTCGGCTGCGGCGGGGACCGCGACACCACCAAACGGGCCGAGATGGGCCAGATCGCCGGGACCCATTCCGACCTCTGTGTCCTGACCTCGGACAACCCCCGCAACGAGGACCCCGAGGCCATCCTGGACCAGGTCTCCCACGGACTCACGGCCACCGGCACCTCCTTCCGGCGCTACGCCGACCGCCGCCGGGCGATCGCCTTCGCCCTGTCCGCGGCGGGCCCCGACGACACGGTCCTGATCGCCGGCAAGGGCAGCGAACCGCACCAGATCGTCGGCGAGGAGCTGCTCCCCTTCAGCGACATGGCCACCGTGCGCGAACTGGCCCAGACCTAGGCCCGCCGCGCGCGCAGCCCGTAGGGTTCTGCGCTTCCGGGGCCCGCCGGGCGTGCCCCGTATCGTGAGGGCATGAGGATGTACCAGAGCACTGCTGTGCGTGTTGACGCGATGCTCGAAGACTTGCGCACGCTCGTCGAGGTCGAGTCCCCGTCGCGTGACCTCGACGCGCTGAACGCGTCGGCCCGCGCGGTGGCGGCGGTCATCGAGAGCCGGCTGGGTGGGCAGGCCGTCCTGGTGGAGAGTCAGGCCGGGCCGCACGTGCACTGGTCGGGCGGAGGCGAGCCCCGGGTGCTGATCCTCGGTCACCACGACACGGTCTTCCCCCTGGGGACGCTGGCGCGCCGCCCCTTCCGGGTGGAGGGCGGGCGCGCGACGGGTCCTGGGGTCTTCGACATGCTCGGTGGTCTGGTCCAGGCCGTGCACGGCCTGGCGGCGCTGGACGACCTGTCGGGCGTGGAGGTTCTGGTGACCGCCGACGAGGAGGTCGGTTCCGGTTCCTCCCGGGCCCTGATCGAGGAGCGGGCCCGTGCCTGCGGCGCGGTGCTGGTGTTCGAGGGCGCGGCCGATGGTGGCGGCCTGAAGACGGGTCGCAAGGGGTGCGGCACGTTCGAGGTGGTCATCAAGGGTCGGGCGGCGCACGCGGGGCTGGAGCCGGAGGCCGGGGTGAACGCGCTGGTCGAGGCGGCGTACCAGGTGCTGGACATCGCGGCGCTGAGCCGGCCGGAGATCGGGACGACGGTGACGCCGACCGTGGCGTCGGCGGGAACCTCGGACAACGTCGTTCCGGCGGAGGCGACGGTGCTGGTCGACGTCCGGGTCGAGTCGGCCGGGAAGAAGGAGCGTGTGGAGTCGGCGATGGCGGCACTGGGTCCGCGCCTGGACGAGGCGGAGATCGTGGTCCGGGGCGCCGTGGGCCGGCCCCCGATGCCCGAGTCGGCGTCGGCGCAACTGTTCGAGATCGCGCGGCGACTGCTGCCGGGTATCGAGGGCAAGGCGGTGGGTGGCGGCAGCGACGGCAACTTCACGGGTGCGTTGGGGGTGCCGACGCTCGACGGCCTGGGAGCCGTCGGCGGCGGGGCTCATGCCGACCACGAGTACCTGGTGGTCGACGCGATGGCGGAGCGGGCGCATCTCGTCACCGGACTGGTGAACGCGATCCGCGACGGACGGACCTTCTGACCCTCTCGTCGGGTACCGCGCCGGTGGCCGTGAACGCGGCACCGGCCGGCGATCCGTACCGTCACATCCGGCCGACCGGTGGGCGGGCCGGTGAGCGGGCCGGTGGGCGGGCCGCGGCCAGGCGGCGCCGGGCGAGGAGGCCGCCGATGCCGGGGACGGCCGACAGCGCGACGGCCGTGCGGTCCGCGTGCGGCTCGCGGACGGTGGCGATCAGGACGATCAGGTAGGCGCAGCCGTGCAGGGGGCCGACGGCCGAGGCGACGGCTTGCAGGTGAAACGTTCCGAGGTTGCTCAACAGGACGGCCATGGTGCCGAGTTCCAGGAGGGCGGCGGTCCGCAGGAGGCGGCCGGGGCGGTGCATGTCAGGCTCCTGTGGTGGATCCGGGGCGGACGATCATCAGGACGGTCACCGTCGCCCACAGCAGGTTGAACAGTCCGGTGTGCATGCTCAGTCGACCCACCGTCCGCCGGGTGGTCGCGGCCACCTGCGGATCGACGGCGCCGTCGAGGACGGTCAGCGTCGTGGACTGGCGGGGGAGTACCAGGATGCCGAGCACGGCCGCGGCCGCCGCGGTCAGCGCGATCGAGGTGAGCAGCCAGGGGCTGCTCAGTACGTGGAGGCTGTTGGCGGTCGCCAGGCCGAACACCGGTACCACGACCGCGATCACGGCGTAGACCCGGCAGATGCGGTGCAGCGTACGGGCCTCGGCGAGGGTCGCCGCGTTGCCGGGTTCGGCCAGGGCGCGGCGGGCCGTCGGGGGGAACATACTCGCGGCGACGGTGACCGGGCCGATGGTGATGACCGCCGCCAGGACGTGGACGGCGAGCAGGAATTTCGTCACGGGGTGATCCAGGTGGTCAGGAGCGGGCGGGCGCCGGAAGGCCGATCGGAGGGGCGCCGTGGACACCGACGCTAGGTGCGGGTGTGCGATCGGCGGAAGTGGCTGGAATGCCAGTCATCAACGGATTGTGGCCAACCGCGATCTGTGGCGGCCGGACAGCTGTGACCTGCCGGAACCGGTGCCGGTGTCGATGGTCCGGCGTGGGGCCCGGGCCGCGTCCGGCTAAGGTCTGGCCATGCATACCGTGGTCGTGCTCGCCCTGGACGGCGTTATTCCGTTCGACCTGTCCACCCCGATCGAGGTGTTCGCGCGGACCCGGCTTCCCGACGGCCGCCCGGCCTACCGGGTCCGTGTCTGCGCACCCGCCGAGGAGGTCGACGCCGGGGCGTTCGTGCTGCGCGCACCGTGGCCGCTGGCGGAGCTGGCCGAGGCGGACACGATCATCGTGCCGGGCGTGGCCGACCCCGCGGCGCCCGTACCCGAGGAGGCCCTCGACGCGCTGCGGCAGGCCGCCGCACGGGGAACCAGGATCGCCTCCATCTGTGTGGGGGCCTTCGTCCTGGCCGCGACCGGACTCCTGGACGGCCTGCGCGTCACCACCCACTGGTCGGCCGCCGGGCTGCTCGCCGCGCTCCACCCCGCCGTCGAGGTGGACCCGGAGGTGCTCTACGTGGACAACGGGCAGCTGCTCACCTCGGCCGGCGCCGCCGCCGGGCTGGACCTGTGCCTGCACATGATCCGGCGCGACCTCGGCTCGGCGGTGGCCGCGGACGCCGCCCGGCTGTCCGTCATGCCGTTGGAACGCGAGGGCGGGCAGGCCCAGTTCATCGTCCACGACCAGCCGCCGGCCCCGCGCGGATCGGTGCTGGAGCCGCTCCTGCGGTGGATGGAGGACAACGCCCGCCGCGACCTCACGCTCGACGAGGTCGCCACCCGGGGCGGCATGAGCGTGCGGACCCTCAACCGGCGCTTTCGCGAACAGACCGGCACCTCGCCGCTGCAGTGGCTGCACCGGGCCCGGATCCGGCAGGCGCAGTATCTGCTGGAGACCACCGCGCACCCCGTCGAACGGATCGCCGCGCAGGTCGGCTTCGGCTCTCCCACCGCGTTCCGGGAACGCTTCAAGCGCCTCACCGGAACCAGTCCGCACGCCTACCGGCGCACCTTTCAGGTGCGGGATCGGACTGCACAGAATTCTGCGAGAACGGTGCCACCGTGGCCCTGATCCGCTTCCTGCCGGCGTCGCCGGGCACGCGGACCACGAGCCGGAAGGCCGGCGGAACGGGGCGCTCCGCCGGCCTTCCGGGGTGTCACCGCAGCGGCCGTACGCCCGGGGCCCGGTTCCAGCGCATCCGGGACCAGGGCAGCGCGAGCTCGGCCCGGTCCGTGATCCGGCGCGGGGCCAGGGAGTCGACGGCGGCCGCCTCGCGGTGGCGGGCGTACACGCTGTCCACGTATCGGTGGCCGGTGTCGGCGGCGATGAACACCACCGTGCGGTCCGGGGCCCGGGACCGTTCCCAACGGGCGGCGAGGTAGCCGGCCCCGGTGGACAGGCCGGCGAACACCGCGTGCCTACGCAGCAGGTCGACGCTGCCGGCCAGGGCGGCGTCGAAGGAGATCCAGTGGAGCGTGTCGTACGACGCGTGGCCGACGTTCCCGAACGGGATGGAACTGCCGATCCCGGCGATGATGATCTCGGGATCGGCGATGTGCTCGGCGCCGAAGGTGACACTGCCGAAGGGCTGCACGCCGACGAGTTCGACGTCGGGGGAGTCCTCCCGCAGATAGCGGGCGAGGGCGCCGGTGGAGGCGCCCGAGCCGACGCCGCCGACCAGGGTCAGGCCGCCCCCGTCCCCGCCCGTCGATCGCCGGATCCGCTCCGCCACCGCCCGGTAGCCCAGGTAGTGGATGTCGTCGTGGTACTGCCGCATCCAGTGGTACTCCGGGTGCACCGCGAGGATCTCGTGGATGCGCGCGACCCGCCGCTTCTGGTCCAGCTTCAGGTCGTCGCAGGGCTCCATCCGCTCCAGCGTCGCCCCGAGCACGGCCAGTTGGGCGCACAGAGTGCCGTCGACGGTCGTCGAACCGACGATGTGACAGCGCATGCCGTGGCGGTGGCAGGCCAGCGCGAGGGCGTACGCGTAGATCCCGCTGGAGCTGTCCAGCAAGGTGTCCCCGCGCCGCACCTTCCCCGTGTCGAGCAGATGGCGGACCGCGGCGAGGGCGGAGACGACCTTCATGGTCTCAAAGCGCAGGCAGACGAGCCGGTCGTCGAGGCGTATCAGGTCGGGCCGGCCGATGGCCTCCGCGATGTGCTGGTCCACTCGGGAACTCCTTGGTCGGGAGGGAAGGGAAGGTCGTGAAGACGCGGGTCGCGGCGATGCCGTTGCTGTCCAGGGCCCGTACGCAGCCGCGGATCCGGTCGCGCAGGCCCGGGGCCGCCGGGTCGAGGAGCAGGCCGGCCACCGCGCCGCTGTGCGCGATCTGGACCCCCAGGGTCCCGAGCCGCCGTCCGATATCGGTGAGCGTGTCGAACTCCGGGTGGCGCAGGAGCTGTTGACCCTGCCGGGCGCTGGCGCTCGCGACCTGGCCCAGCAGGGCCGCGTCACCCGTGGCCACGGCCCGCCGCAGCAGGGTGCGCAGCCGCTCGAAGGCGCGTACCTCACTCCCGCCGTACGTGGGGACCGGCAGGGCGAGGGTGTCCACGGGCGCGCCCCCGCCCAGGGCGCAGCCCACGACGACCAGCGGCGGCAGGCGGGGGCCGAGGACTTCCAGCACCCGCCCCTCGCGCTGGGCGAAGAGCACCGGGCGGGCGTCGAGCATCAGCGGGTCGCAGGCCCGTTCGGCGCGCACCGCCAGCCGGGCGACGGTGTCGGGCGCCAACCGCACCCCGTAGGCGTCCGCGACCGCGCGGACGACGGCGATGACGTCGCTGGTGGAGCTGCCCATGCCGAGGCCCACCGGGATGTCGCCGGTGATCCGCAACTCCCCTCCGCAGGGCGGCTCCCGGCGCAGCCGCGCGCATTCCTCGACGGCGAGGGCCGCGGCCCGGGCGGCCTTCGTACGCTCGCCCGGTCGGACGGTGAGCCGCTCCGGCGGGGTGCCGGGACGCCGGGTGAACTCGGCCCGGCTGCCCATTCCGGTCATCGGCAGGGTGACCAGGCCGGCGCACCGGCGCCCGGTGGCGTCGAGGAAGACGCCCTGGAGGATTTCGCCGTGGTGGCACGAGGCGTACCCGGTGCCGCGGCGGGCGGGGGGCACGCTCACGGCCGCCCCGCCGTGCGGTAGCGGTACAGGGTCGTCGGGTCGGCGCTGAACTGGGAGAAGGGGAAGGGCTCGGCGGACAGCGCGGTCACCCCGGAGCCGAGGAAGGCCCGGGCCACCGCGCTGCCGCTCTGCGCGTAGACGACCAGCGGGACGCCCCGGGCGCGGCAGCGGGCGAGGACGGTGTCGAAGGAGCCGTTGCCGAGGGTCATACCGGTGGCGACCACGGCGTCGGCGTGCTCCAGCACCGCGTGCATGTCGGTGGTGACGGGATCGCCCCACTGGGTGGCTCCGAGGTTGAAGTCGCACGGCAGCGGTACGCCGCCCCGCTCGCGGATCGCCGCGACCAGCGGGTTCACCACGCCGATGAGGCCGACCCGGGCTCCCGCGTCGATGTCCAGCAGCCCGGCGACGGCCGCGTCGCGGGCCCGGGCGCGTACCTCGGGGGTGCCGGCGGGGAGGGTGACCGGCTCGGCTCCGGCGTCGCGGTGCGGGAGTTGCCCGGCCAGGTACGCGTCGAGGGCGGCGATCCGCAGCGGGCGCGGAGCCTCGCGCAGCAGGACGTCGAGCCGGGCGCCCGAGGCGTCGCGGCAGATCGACGGGTCGATCTCGCCGGCCTCGAAGGCGCAGCCGCCGAAGGCGCCGCCGAGACGGACCAGGACGTACTGGTTGAGGTAGGTGGTGTCGCCGCCGGCCAGCCGGGTGCCGTGGTGGATCCAGAACACGCTGGTCGCCACGAGTTCGCTGGGCAACGGGCCGTGTCCACCGGCCAGTACGGACGTGATCAGGGCGTCGACGGTCGGTGCGGGCGCGGTGGTCGGGAGGCTCGTCATGACGTTCCTTGTCGAAGTGCGGGTGCGGGTACGTGTGCGGGTACGTGTGCGTGTGCCTGTGAGGTGGCGCGGAGCGGGCCCCGGTAGGAGACGGCGGGCCGGCCCAGGCCGTCGGTGGCCAGTTCGGCGTCGACCTCGAAGATCCCGGCGAGGTGCTCGGCCGTGAGGACGGCGGCGGGCGTGCCGGAGGCGACCGGCCGGCCCTGGTGCATGAGCAGCAGCCGGTCGCAGTGGCGGGCGGCCAGGGTGAGGTCGTGCAGGGCGACCAGGACCGTCTGCCCGGTGCCGGCGAGCAGTTCCATGAGTTCCCACTGGTGTTTGACGTCCAGGTGGTTGGTGGGTTCGTCGAGGAGCAGGCCGTAGGGCTGCTGGGCGAACGCGCGGGCGATGTGGGCGCGCTGCCGTTCGCCGCCCGACAGGCCCTTCCAGGGGCGCCCGGCGAGCGCGGTCAGGCCGACACGGTCCAGCGCGGCGGCGACGACCGCCCGGTCGGTGGCGTCCGGGCCGTGCCACCGGTCGCGGAAGGGGGTCCGCCCCAGCCCCACGACGTCGGCGACGCGCAGGTCGGTGTCGAATCCGGAGTCCTGCTCGACGAAGGCGATCCGGCGGGCGATCCGGCGGGCGCTCCAGTCCCGGATCGACCGGCCGTCGTAGCGCACCGTGCCCGCGTCGGGCACGCGCAGGCCGGCCAGGCAGCGCAGCAGCGAGGACTTGCCCGAGCCGTTGGGGCCGAGCAGCCCGACCGTCTCGCCCGGCGCGATGTCCAGGTCGACCCCGCGGACGACGTGCCTGCCCGCGACCGACCAGCTCAGTCCTTCGGCGGTGATCCTCACAACTCACCCCTCCTGCGCAGGACGAGGAGGAACAGCGGCACGCCGAGCAGTGCGGTGATCACGCCGACCGGGATCTCACGCGGCGCGAAGGCGACCCGCGCCAGGGCGTCGGTCCACACCAGGAACACCGCGCCCGCGAGCGCCGCGTGGGGGAGCAGCACCCGGTGCAGCGGACCGGCCAGCAGGCGTACCCCGTGCGGGACGATCAGCCCGACGAAGCCGATGGCGCCGACGGTGGCCACCGCCACCGAGGTCAGCACGGCCGTCACCACCAGCAGCAGCATCCGGGTGCGCCGTACGCCGATCCCCAGCGAGGCGGCGGTGTCCGCGCCGAACGCGAGGCCGTCGAGGGCGTTCGCGCACAGCCGGGCGACCACCAGCCCGAGCGGGGTGACGATCGCGCAGACCACGACGGCGTCCCAGCGGGCCGGGGCCATCGAGCCCAGCAGCCAGTGGGTGAGGGCCCGCGTGGTGTCGGCGTCGGCCGAGGCCATCAGGACGAGCGAGGTCAGGGCCGTGAAGAGCTGCCCGACGACCACACCGGTCAGGACGATGCGCCCCGAGTCCAGGCCGGTCCGGTGCAGCAGCGCCAGCAGCAGGCCGAAGGAGAGCAGGGCGCCGACGAGGGCGCCGCCGGTGATCCCGAGGGTTCCGGCGGCCGGCCCGGACAGCGGCAGGACGGCCACGGCGACGGCCCCGGCCGAGGCACCCGAGGACACGCCGAGCAGGTACGGGTCGGCCAGTGCGTTGCGGGTGACGGCCTGCAGTACGGTGCCGCACACCGCGAGCGAGGCGCCGACCAGGGCCGCCATCAGCACCCGGGGCAGTCGTAGGTCCCAGACGAGCGAGTCCAGCAGCGGCGGCAGCGGTTCGACGGCCAGGCCCAGCCGGGCCCCGAGCACCCGGCCGAGGTCGCTCCATCCCACCTCGGCGCTGCCGATACGGGTGCCCGCCGCCACCGAGGCGACCAGGACGAGCACCCCGGCGAGGAACAGCCCCGCGCGCGCGGGCACGCCGGGCCGCCCGGACCTGGGGGGCGTCGTGCTCACCCGGAGCTCGCGGGCGGCGGGAAGCAGCAGGTCCACCGCCCCCGGGTCAGCGGACATATCCGAGGTCCTTCATCCCCGCCGCCAGCAGCCCCAGGGCGTGCACGGAGCGTACGGAGGGGTCCAGTTCGATCCCCGGTACCTCGACGATCCTGTTCTCGCGGACCGCCGCCAGCTTGGAGACCACCGGGTCCCCGGCCATCGCGTGGCGCTTCTCGGCGGCGCTGTCGCCCGGTCGGCCGCGCTCGCTCAGATCGCCGATCACGATGAAGTCCGGGTCGCGTTCGGCGACTTCCTCCCAGGAGACCTCCGGCCAGTCCTCGGCCACGTCGTCGAAGGCGTTCTTCGCGCCGACGATCCGGCTCATCTCACCGGGCAGGCCGGTCCCGCCCGCCACGTAGGGCATGCCGTTGAAGACCGAGTAGAGGTAGACGACGGTGGGCTGCCGTCCGTCCCGGGCGGTGGCCCCGCGGGCCTTCTCGCCCGCCTCGGCGACGGCGGCCCGCTGCTCCTGGGCGAGCCGGCCGGCCCGCTCCTCGGCGCCGAAGACCTTGCCGAGCTGCTCGTAGTCGGAGAAGAGCAGTTCGAAGGGGGACTTTCCGGGCGCGCCGTGCTGCGGGCAGTCCACCGCGCTGACGAAGGTGGGGACCCCCAGGGCGGCCAGTTCCTCGCGGGTGCCGGCGCGGTCCTTCGTGTAGAGGTCGGTGGAGCCCGCCACCACGAAGTCGGGCGTGGCCGAGCGCAGTTGCTCGGCGGTGGCGATCTTGGGGGTGATGACCGGGACCTTGGCGTAGGCCTCCTGGTACCGCGCCGGGATCTGCGTCTTGAGGTTGGCCGTTCCGGCCATCCGGTCCTGGAGCCCCAGTTCGAGCAGGGTCTCGGTCGAGGCCTGGTCCAGGGCGACGGCGCGTCGCGGTGGCCGGTCGAAGGCGAGCCGGCGCCCGCAACTGTCGAAGGCCGCCGTCCGGGCGGCGGGTTCGCCCCTCGGCGCGTGGTCGCCGGCGGGGGCCGAGCAGCCCGTGGTGGCGAGGGCCAGGGTCAGTGCGAGGGCGAGGGGGATGCCGATCCGGGCGCGGTGGCGCATGGGTTCTCCGGTCTGGGAAGTGCGTGGGTGTGGTCGTGCACCGGGCAGGAGTGCCGCGTTCGAAGGGTACTGTAATGGTTATCGTTTTCATTAACACCCCCGGGTCGAGGTTCGCCGAACCGCGCCCCGGCACCTGCCGACGAATGAGGAGCACCCCACCGTGGCGACCACACCCGTGCCCGCGACGACCGAGATCGGTCCGCCGCCCGCCCGTTCCGTCCTGCGCGACACCGCCTTCCTGCGACTGTGGGCGGGTACCACCGCATCCGGGCTCGCGACCTGGGCGCTGCCGTTCGTCCTGGGCCTCGCCGTCCTGCACCGCGAACTCGGCGCGGCCGGGCTGGGCCTGGTGCTCGCGGCCCGCACCGCAGGCTTCCTCGCCGCCGTCGCCGTCGGCGGGGTGCTGGCCGACCGTCACTCGCGCCGGGCCGTCGTGCTCTGGTCCGCCCTCGCGGCCGCGGCCGCGGCCCCGCTCCTCGCCCTCGGACTCGGCCGCTCCCTGCTGGTGATGACCCTGGCCGCCGCCCTCGCGGGCGCGGGCCAGGGGGCCTGCCGCCCCGCCTTCCAGGCGCTCACCGCCGAGGTCGTCGTCGCCGACCACCGGCAGCAGGCCAATGCCGCCATGACCATGGCGGTTCGGACCTCCACGTTGGCGGGCCCCACCCTGACGGCGCTGCTCGCGGCGTTCGTCGACGTGGGAACGCTGCTGCTGGGCATCGGCCTGCTCTGGCTGGTCGCCGCCCTCCTGCCGGGCCGCGGCGCACCGGTCGCCGGATCGGTCGCCGGATCGGTCGCCGGATCGGCGGCCCCCGCACCGCGCGCCTCCCTGCGTGCCGAGTTCGTCGACGGCATACGCGAGGCCCGCCGGCATCCCTGGTTCCTCGCCGGACTCGGCGCCCTGACCGCGGTGATCGCGCTCGGCTACTCCGCCACCGGCGTCGCCCTGCCCCTGATCAGCCGCGACCGCTACGGCACCGGGTGGGTCATGGCCGCGGCCATGACCGCGTACACCGTGGGCGCGCTCGGCGGGGCGCTGGTCACCGCCCGCCGGCGGCCCCGCTCCCAGGGCTGGTGCGCCTTCGCCGGCCTCGCCCTCTACGGCTTCGCGCCGCTGAGCCTGATGCTGCCCGTCCACCCGGCCGTGGTGATCGCCGCCTACGTCGTGGCCGGCGTCGGGATCGAGCTGTTCAACGTGCCCTGGTTCACGGCCACCCAGCGCGAGGTCGCCCCGGACAAGCTCGCCCGCGTCTCCTCGCTGGACTTCCTCCTGTCCTACGGCCTCGCCCCGGTGGGTCTCGCCCTCATCGCCCCGGCCATCGGAGCCTTCGGCGTCACCCCGGTCCTCGCCGTGTGCGCCGCGGCCTGCTTCCTCGTACCCGCCGCGGCCGCCCTCGCGCCCACCGCCCGGCACTTCGGGCGGACCCCGGGGTCGAGGGCGCACTGAGTTCAGCCTTGCGGGTGCACCAGGGCGAAGACCGCGCCCTCCGGGTCCGCGACCGTGGCCTGCCGCCCGCGCGGCCCCTCCCGGGGCGGGTCGACGACGCGCCCGCCGAGCTCGACGACCCGGGCGGCCGCCATGTCGGTGTCCTCCACCTCGAAGTACGCCATCCAGTGCGGCCCCCGGTCGTGCGGCAGTGAGCGGCCGACACCGTGCACGGCGGCCACCGGGCGCCCCTCCAGCTGCAAGGTCAGGTAGTCGAAGTCGTCGGAGGCCGTGGCGTGCGTCTGCGCCTCGTGGCCGAAGACGTGCTCGTAGAACTTCCCGACCGTCGAGGTGTCCTGGGTGACCAGCTCGTTCCACACGGGGGTGCCCGGCCCGCGGTACGGCCGGGTGCCCATGCGGCTCTGCGCCTGCCACAGCCCGAAGATCGCACCCAGCGGGTCGGAGCAGATCGCCACCCGCCCCGCGATACCGGCGTCCAGCGGCCCCACCGCGACCGTGCCCCCGCAGGCGCGGACCGACTCGGCGGTCGCGTCGGCGTCGTCCGTGGCGAGGTACGTCGTCCAGGCCACCGGAAGGTGCCGGTCCGGAGGCATCTCGCCGATCCCGGCCACCTCGTGGCCGTTCAGCACGGCGCGGACGTACGGGCCGAGCTGCTCGGGTCCGGGTTCGTACTCCCAGCCGAACAGGTCGGCGTAGAAGTCCTCGGTGGTCCCGAGGCCGTGCACCATGAGGCTCACCCAGCACGGGGTACCGGGCGTGCGCCGGGTTGGTTCCGCTGCCTCGGTCATGTCAGCCGTCTCCTCCGTCGTGGCGCTTACCGGTGCTGATGCTTCCACTCCCGGCGGCTCGGCGCGCCCCGACCGGGCCGCATAAATGCGGCCCGGCGCGGAGTTGACCGGATCGGTTCGGCCCACCGATGACGGCCCTGTTACGCCGGTGGCGGGCGGGGAGGAAGATGGCCGGCATGACTGCGAAATCTGTGATCCTCGCCGCCGCCGAACTGAGGAACGAGCTGGCGGGCCCCCGCCCGCCGGTGCTGCTGGACGTCCGCTGGCAGTTCGGCGGCCCTGATCAGCGGCCCGCCTACGAGGCAGGACACCTGCCCGGAGCGGTGTACGTCGACCTCGACCGCGAACTGGCAGGTCCGCCCGGGGCGGGCGGTCGCCACCCGCTGCCGGACCCGGAGGCCTTCGGGGAGGCGATGCGGCGGGCGGGCGTTCCGGCGGACGGGCCCGTCGTTGTGTACGACGGCGGACTGGGCTGGGCGGCGGCCCGGGCGTGGTGGTTGCTGCGCTGGACGGGTCACCCGAACGTGCGGGTCCTCGACGGCGGCTTGGCCGCCTGGACGGCGGCCGGCGGCGCGGTGACGGCCGATCGGGTGACTCCCGTCGAGGGCGATTTCAAGCCAACTCCGGGGGCGATCGGAGTGCTGGACGCCGACGCGGCGGCCCTGCGCGCGCGTGCGGGGGTGCTCCTGGACGCCCGCGCGGGGGAGCGCTACCGGGGCGAGGTCGAACCGATCGACCCGGTCGGCGGCCACATCCCGGGCGCGCTGTCGGCGCCGACCACGGAGAACGTCGGTCCGGACGGACGGTTCCTGCCGGCGGACGTCCTGCGCGCCCGGTTCGAGGCGCTCGGCGCGTCCGAGGGGACCGCAGTGGGCGTGTACTGCGGCTCGGGGGTCTCCGGGGCGCACGAGGTACTGGCTCTGGAAGTGGCCGGCATCGAGTCCGACCTCTACGCGGGCAGTTGGTCCGAATGGTCCGGCGACCCGGCCCGCCCGGTGGCCACGGGCCCGGACCCCCAGTAGGCCGAGCCGCTGCCGGGCAGGACCCGGCGGCGGCTCTCCCGCTGCTCCTACTCCTGCTTCTTGCGGCGGGTGCCGAAGACGATCTCGTCCCAGCTCGGTACCGCCGCCCGGCGCCCGGGGCGGACCCCGTCGGCCTCGGCCTGGCGGTCGGTGGTCCCCGTCAGGCGGTCCCGGTGGCCCGCCACCGTGCGCGGCATCAGGACATCGGCGTACGCGGCGCCCGCGCCCGCCGAGGCGGCGGGGGCCGGCGGCTCCTCCGCCTCCGGTTCGGTGTCGTCCGGGGTCTCGGTGCGGTCCGGGACCACCATGTCGCCGCGGAAGCTGGGAACCGCCTCCAGCAGGCTGGTGAGGGTGTCCCGTTCCTCCTCCGGCTCCGGTACGGGCGCAGGCCGGGGCTCGACCCGCTCCAGCTGCCGGTCCAGGGCGCGGTCCAGCGGCCGGTCGCGCGGCAGCCGGGCGATCCTCGGTACGAACGGGAAGCTCGGCTCCGGCGTCGCCGGCAGGTCCTCCGACTCACCGATCAGGGAGCGGGCCTCGTCGTCCACGGCCACGACCAGCCGGCGCGGCGGGTCGTAGGTCCAGCTCGCCGAGTGCGGCTCGCCCGCGACCCGGTAGACGAGCAGGACCTCCCAGGTGCCGTCGTCGCGGCGCCAGGAGTCCCACTGGACGGACTCCTTCTCGGCCCCGCGCAGGCTCAGGCGCTCCTGCACGGCCTCGCCGAGCTGCGGACCGGTGTTCTCGCCGGGGCGGCGTACGGGGGTCTTGCGGGCGCGCTCGGCCATGAACGCACGCTCGGCGAGCACCGGGCCCTCGAAGCGACGTACCCGGTCGACGGGGATGCCGGCGAGTTGAGCGACCTCCTCCGCGGAGGCACCGGCCCGTATGCGGGCCTGGATGTCGCGGGGGCGGAGGTGGCTCTCCACCTCGATCTCGATCTGGTTCAGACGCGCGCGATCGTTGCGGACGGCGGCCCGGAGTCGCTCGTCGATCGGAAGCGTGTACTCCGTGCTGTCCGCAGCCTTGAGCACCAGTCGTGTGCCGTCATTGGAGACGGCCACGACACGCAGTTCGGGCATGGGGACCTCCCGGGTGGTGCCTGCCGACGTCACGTGCGTCGCTGCTTCCGCTAGTCGAGTGTGGCCTGCCCGGGTGCAGCCTGCCACAACCTTGCCGAGTTAAACCGGCGTGTCGGGCATGCGCCCTTGATCGCCGTTATGGCACGGTTACCTGTTGGGCACGCACAGTGACCAAACGGTTACTGTGCGCAGCAGGCGCCCGTGCAATACCGCGGCATCACCGGTCTTTGAGTGCCGTGTTCCATCCGTCGGCCCCCTCTCCCGAGTCCGGACATCCGAAAGGAAGGACGGCCCCAGGGCTCGCCACAGTACTCCATTCGGGCCACCTGGGTGGACCGCCGCGCCGCCGAACTTTCCCCGGACGGCGGGAGTTGGCCTGCCCTCGATCGGGTCCGACCTGCACCCGTGGTCCGTTTTCGGGTGTCTTGCTTCACATAATCACCAGAAACGGAACTATCTGCTTCGCTCAGCGGTCGGTAACTCCTGAAAGAGGAGAAGCGCGAGAGGCAGGACACACCGGGTATGGCGAGGGGTCAGGAAGCGACGCGGGACGTCGAGGACGAGCCGGAGACGAAGAAGCTCGACCTGAGCGCGGCCCAGGTCGCCGGTTCCTCCCTCGCCACCGTCGCGGCGGCCCTGCTCGCCTCGAAGATGGGCGTCTACGGAACCATCCTCGGGGCCGGCGTGGTCAGCGTCGTCGCCACCGCGGGCGGGCCGGTCATCCAGCACCTCTTCCGGCGGACCGGCGACCAGCTGCGCGCCGGCGCCCGCCCCAGGGGCCGTCAGGTACCCCCGCCCCGCGAGGAGTCGAAGGCGGCGGACACCGCGGCCACGGGCGCCGCCACCGGGGAGTTCGGCGAGGCCACCGTGCACGGCACCCGGGTGCGCGGTTGGAAGCGGACCGCGGTCGCCTCCGGCGCGGCCTTCGCCATCGCCATCGGCGGCCTCGGCACCTACGAGGCCATGGCCGGCACCTCCGTCAGCGACGGCGGCGGCACGCTCTTCTCCGGCGGCACCCGCAAGGTGGGCCAGGACCGGCCGACCCCACCCCACCCGGAGCCGGGCGCCGAGGAGAAGAGCGGCGAGGAGAAGAGCGGCGAGGAGAGGGGCGGGCGGACGCCCGGGGCGGGAACCTCCCCGAGCCCCTCGTCCTCGTCCGGAGGCCGCAGCCCGAGCCCCGGACCGAGCCCCTCCGGCTCCGGGAAGCCCGATGCCTCCACGGATCCGACGCCCGGCGCCTCCCCGTCGCAGGAGGCCCCGAGTTCGTCACCGCCCCCCGCGCCGCCGGCCCCGACGCCCAGCC
>NZ_JBGBPT010000059.1:0-56658 GCF_041106355.1 Streptomyces sp. BF23-19
CGTCCGCAAGCGGACGTCCAACCGAAGGGGCCGGCGCAAGCGTCGGCCCGGTGGCGCTTGCGCACCACCAGATGTCTGCGCAAGCCCAGACATCGAAGGGGTGTCCGCTGACGCTCCCACCCCTTCAGGTCCTTCCGGCTCCGCCTCCAGGACCAGGCCCGCTGTCGCGGGCCAGCTGGCAGCAGCGCGGTGTGGGGCTCGCCCTGCTACTCGTCTGGGGGCGTCAACCAATCCAGGTGGTCCAACGCGTGTGGGACGGCTCGCACTGCCCCGACTCGATTGCCCGTTGATACGCCTCCTTCCGGGTCACCGAACCGCTGAAGGCGAACACGCAATCCGGGTAGACCGGTTGCAGCCCATACCAGCAGATGGTTATCAGGAGAGTCAGCACGAATGCAGCAAGGGGGTGCCTCCACGTAAGAGGACCTGAGAGAGGACGGGTCACACCGGAGATCGTACGGCCCAGGCCTCACCAAATCCGCCGCCCAAACACCTGCCCCGGTGGTGCTGACGTGCCACCAGATAGCCACCCAAGAACGGCCCTCGACAGGCTGGGGCGGTGTGGCTCACCGCCTGCTCCCGGAGCTGGCCTCACGGGATTCGATCGGCTCCACACGTGCGTTGTCGATGTACGGATACAGTCCACCATGCTCTGAGCACCTCAGGCCGACGGAGAGCCGCCGCACGACACCGTCCTGGCCGAGCACCACGGCGACAGCCACCTGAAACACGCCGCCCCCGGCAGAACATCTGAAGTAGTCCGAGGGTGGCAGCGGAGGAAGCGGGGCCGCGGACGGTACGAGCTTCCACGGGAAGGCGTGTACCGGCAGGGGGAACGCCTCGGGTTCACTGCCGTCCCACACACCGATCGCTATGAGGCATCCCACGCAGTAGCAGTCACCCGCCCACACCTCGAACTCGCCGTCCGAACCGCACAACCGGCAGATCACGAGAGGTATGGCCACAACCTGCTCGGCCGTCCCCGCACCTGTCGCCCCCGCTACCAGCGACATCAGGTCGGCGTGACCCGTAGCCGACTCTGCATCGCATCCGCTGCTGTGTTCCATCCCTGGATCCTCGCATGATCGGTTGCTCGGCCTGTCCGCCACGGCTCTGCTGCATCATCTAAAATATGCTGTGTAGCATCCCGAGAACATCGCCATATCCCCCTGGCGGGGATCCAGCCGCCTGAATTTCAGTGGAGTGCCGCATGCAGAAGACCGGCGACATCGTCCTGCGGCCCCACCAGGAGGAAGCGGTGGAGGCGATCGTCCGGGGGCTGGATATTCCGCCGGGCAAGCGAATTCCGGAGGCCGGTCTGCGGGCGACGGTGGTGGCGGCGTGTGGGACAGGCAAGACCGTCATGGCGGCCTCGGCCGCGCTCCGGCTCGCCCGGCACGGGCGGGTGCTGGTGCTGCTGCCGACCCTCGATCTGCTGACTCAGACCGCGCGGGAGTGGCGGCTCGCCGGGCATGCCGGGCCTGCGGTCGCGGTGTGCTCGCTGGGGGACAACGCCCAGCTCTACGGCCTGAACGTGCGCGCGACGACGTCGGCGCCCCAGCTGGGGTTGTGGCACGGGCGGGGGCCGGTCACCGTGTACGCCACCTACGCCTCCCTTGGTGTGATCGCCGAGGCGCACCGGGGCGGGTACGGGTTGCCGATGGATCCCTTCGACCTGGTGGTGGTGGATGAGGCGCACCGGACTTCGGGGTCGGCGGGGAAGGTGTGGGCGGATGTGCACCGGCAGGAGATGATTCCGGCGCGGCGCCGGCTGTACATGACGGCCACGCCCAGGATCTGGGCCGAACGCCCGCCGCGGTCGCGGGCGGAGGCGCGGGCGCTGGAGGAGGCCCGGCGGCTGGCCGAGGAGGAGTGGCGCAGGGAGGCTGAGGCGGAGGGGCGGGTCTACGTCTCCCGGCCGCATGTGGACCGGCTGCCGAAGGAACTGGCGTGCTCGATGGACGACGCGAAGGTGTTCGGGCCGGTCGTGTACGAGCTGTCGCTCGCCGACGCGATCTCGCGCGGCCTGTTGGCGAAGTATCAGGTGGTCGTGGCCGAGCTGGTCGACCCCGTGGTGACTCCGGACCGCCTCTACAGCGAGGAACGGTACGAGGAGCAGCTGCGCGGCGAGCGGCTCGCAGCCCTGCAGACCACGCTGCTGGAGACCATGGCCACCCATGACCTGAAGACGACGATCACCTTCCATCACCGGACCGTGGAGGCGCAGGCCTTCGCCGAGGGCCTCCCGCGGGTCGCGGCCCGGCTCCACGCCGTCGACCCCGCCCGGCATCCGGAGAAGGTGTGGACGGGGTGGCTGCGCGGGGAGCACGAGGCCGGGCACCGGGCCACGGTCCTCGCCGACTTCGGCCGCCGCGCCGGGCGCGCCGTGCTCGCGAACTGCCGGGTCCTGGGCGAAGGCGTCGACATCCGCGCGGTGGACTCGGTGGCCCTGCTTGACCCGAAGGGGTCGGCCGTCGACATCGTCCAGGCCATCGGGCGGGCCCTGCGGCAGAAGCCCGGCCAGGGGAAGATGGCCACCCTGATCGTGCCCGTATTTCTGGGTGTGGATGAAAAACCGGAGGACATTCTTTCCTCGAAGTCGTACGGCTCTCTTATTCGGGTTCTGAACGGTCTTCGGGCGCATGATGAGCGTGCTGTGGAAATGCTGGCAATTCCACAGGAAGGTCAGAAGCGTGTCGTAAAGCCGTCGCTGCTGGTCGGGAAGGCGCCGGAGGAGGGTGAGGAGGAGCATCGGCTGCTGCTCCGGTTCGCGGTCCCTCGGGATCCCGCGCTGATCGCGAAGTGGATCAGCTACCAGATCTTCAACACCGAACGCCAGGACTGGCGCCGCGGTCTGGAAGCCGCCCTCCGGTACCGGGAACGCGAAGGCGGACTCAACGTCCCCTACGACCATGCCGAGGGCGCGTACCCGCTCGGGCGGTGGCTCTCCGACCAGCGCCGCGCCTACCGGGCCGGAATGATGACCGGGGAGCGGGCGGCCGAGCTGGAGGAGCTCGGCATCGTCTGGGACACCGCCGACCACGGGTTCGAGCAGAAGCTGGGCGCCGCTCGTGCCTACTACGCCCTCCACGGGACCCTCGCAGCGCCGCGGGGCGCGGCGCTCCTCGACATCGCCATCGGGCAGTGGCTGACGAACATCCGCCGGCCCGGCGGGCTGGGCAAGGACCCCGACCGGGCGCAGCGGCGGGCCGCCGCGCTCACCGCCATCGACCCCGACTGGAACCCGGGGACGCTGGGGTGGACGGTGGACTGGCAGCGGCACTACGCCTACCTCGCCCAGCTCCTGGCCGGAGGCGCCCGCCTGACGGCCGTCGTCCCCGGTGTCACCCGGCACGGCGACGACATCGGACGCTGGCTCGCCACCCAACGCCGGGCCTGGGACCGGCTCAACGCCGAGCAGCAACGCCGGCTCGCCGAACTCGGCGTGAAGAAGGCCCCCCGCGCCCGCAAGACGGCGGCGAAGACGACTACGGCGTCCGGGCCGCGCGCGGGCGGCGAGGCGTTCCAGAAAGGCCTTGCGGCCCTCCAGCAGTACATCGCGCGGGAAGGCGGAATGCCGGGGCGCGGCGCCATCGAGCAGCTCCCCGATGGTCCTCACCGGGTGGGCATCTGGATCGGGAACCAGAAAGCCCGCCGCGACCGGCTCGACCAGGCGCAGCACGCCGCACTCGCCGACCTCGGCATCGACTGGGCGCCGTAGGCGGTTTGGGGCGGTTCGGGTGCCGTTCCGGATTCCTGGAACGGCTGTCAGGCCGCCGCCCGGCCATGCATCACCTTGCGGAGGGCGAGCTCATCTCGCTCTTGCGGTAGTGCCCGTGCGAACCACCGGCCCGTAGCCCGATCGTGGAAGACCTGGGGGTCCTCCGCTGAGACTGGCGGCTCGCGCGGCGGGAAGGAGATCCGCCCGTTCGCTCCCGACATCAGGTAGTCGAGCATCCAGGTCGCCGTGTCGTTGGCCCTGGTTCGGCCGAGTACGGTGATCTCCACGAAGGCGTCACCCCAGCGCTCCAGCTGACGGCCTGCAAGGCCGCAGGCTGTCAGATAGGCGACGAATTGCTGCCGACTGGCGGGCAGGGCTTGCCGGTTCACTATCCGCCCGGCGCTGCTCACTGGCAGCAGATGGGTACCGCCCGCACGCCGTGCGAGCAGGCGCAGCGAGGGTGCCCCGGCCGCCTCGTAGAAGTACTCCAGTGCCGCGCTCAGCTCGGCGGGCGTGGTGATGAGCTCCGGTGCGGCCGGCCGGCGCAGCTGCGCCAGACGGCCCCGGTCCGCGGCCCTGGCTGCACGCCACAGCGTTCCGATCTTGATGGGATCTCTGCCGCAGGCGGCGGCGACTGCCTGGGCCGTCTGAAGGGCAGGAACGGTCCCGCCCGACGCGGCGCGCTTGAGCGTTGCCGGCGACACTCCGGTCCTCACCGCCAGCTCGTCATAGGTCAGACCGGCCTGCCGACGGAGGTCGCGTAGTGCCTCGGCCAGGAGGCCACGTGCCGGGACCGTGTGGTCCACGGGCAGTTCAGGACGTCCCATTAGATCCCCCTCAGCGGCCTGACTGCACAGCGGCCCGGACCATCGCGGCCACACTGCCCCGTACCGCTGGCGCGAGGACAACCACTACTCCGAGTCCGGCCGCGCCCGCCAGCATCCTGAAGGCTTCGCCCGCCGGCATCCCGTACAGGCGCAGTACCACGGCCGAGATCAGAATCACGCTGATAACCACCGCCTGCGGCATGCTCAGCCCGGCCGCCCGGCCGCCCGTCTCCCGCCGCGGTCCGTCCGGACGCAAGTTTTCTTGCACGCCCATGGCCATCCGCCTTACCGGGGCCGAGTATTCGGCCCCCCTTGAAGTTGATGGGAGGGCGCGGGACAGCGCCCTCCCGTATCGGTGACGTCGCGCCAAGTAGCGCTTTCCCAGGGGCGATTGCCGTCGCGTGCCTAGGAACACAAGGATGACAGGGATAGCCCGTCCGGCCTAAGGCCTGCTACGAACCCAGGGCCCGTAATGCCGCAAATGCCCGTTCATTCGTTCACTGGCGTCCACACCTTGCATACCAGGCAAGGCCCCCGCCGATCACAGCCTGAACTGCGGCAATACGTTCCCGGTTCCTCGCAGGTTCCGCTGCGGCCCGGCGGACGTCCCAATAACGTCCCCGTAACGGGGACGAGTAGCCCCGTTCGTACACCCCCGTCCAAGCAATTCTTGCCTCCTGCGACCGCTCCAGGGCACGGTGGGAAGGCACAACCCGCCGGGAGACCGACGGACCCCCTGAAGTTGGTGACTTCGCAGCAGGGACACAGCAGCACCACGTTGCCGCGTGAGTGCCGCACGCGACAGGGCCGACCCGCACCGCCGGGGCGGCCCTGTCCGCGTTCCCCCACTCCGTACTCCCACCGGTCCGTGAACCGGTTCACGGAGCCCCCGCCTCAACACCCCCAAACGACCCCACGCCCGTAGCGCTCCCGCCCTCACGGGCGCAGGCAGCCGTGACCCGGCGGGTACTCACCGGCGGGAAGTCCGGCGGTGCCGTGAGCACGATCGCTCGAACTCCGACCACTCCGCCGACAGGCCCGTCGTCGCCGGCTTCGTCGGTCGCTGCAGCAGGCGCAGCGACCGCACCCGGTCCGACTTCGCCCGCTCCGATACCGCGGGCCGCGGGGCCGGGCCCGGCTGGGATGGAGCGGGGCGCGGGGTGCAGGACCCCCGAGCGCCACGCGCCTACCGGCACCACAACCCCGGCCAGCAGGCTCAGGACCAGGCCAGCGGTCCCGTGCCCGGCCCAGTCGGCCCACCAGCCGGACGCGGCCAGCACCGCCGCCAGCACACCGGCCCCGGCACGGCGCGGTCGGGGCGGTCGACGGCAGATCCTGCCAGCATCCTGGGGCTCAGCTGCCCAGTCGGCTGAAGGCCCAGCGGAGCACTTCCTGGTCGGGGTGTTCGCGGCCTGTGCGGTCGAGTGCGGTCAGGGCGTGTGCGGTGAGCCGGGCCCAGTTGCGGAAGTTTCCATGCGCTGCGTGGCGGTCGGCGTAGGCGATGTCGACGGGGTCTGTGTTGGCCCAGATGGGATGGTAGAGCGGGACAACCTGCTGGACTTCATCCAGGGTCAGTCTGGTGACGGGCTGCCAGATGAAGATGCGGGAGGACAGCATCGGCTCCTTGCGCAGCACGCTGTGCGCGCCCTCTCCTCCGGCGAAGATGATCGCGATCTGGGTGTAGGGGTGATCCCAGATGAACCGGAAGTATTCGAACGTTTCTCGATTGAGCCACTGGGCTTCGTCCACGACCAGCGTGCGTGGTTGGGCTGCGAGTGAGTCCAGGAGCAGGCGGTCGAACTCGGACGGGTGGCGTGGTGGCTCTCCTGGCAGGCCGAGTGTGTTGAAGAGTTCGTGGCGCACGGCGCGGGCGGTGGGGCGGGCGCGGAAGGTGATCCGGCAGACTTCCTCGCCGCGGGTGCGTTCGAGGTCGCGCAGACAGACGTTGGCGGCGAGGGTCTTGCCAACGCCGGCCGGACCGTGAAGGCACATCATCGCCCGGGCCTCGATGGTGTCGGTGATGTTCTCGCGTGCGGTCAGCAGTGCCCGGGTCGTGACGACCGTGGCGTCGGGGAGCTGGCTGTAGTGGTCGGTCTCCCGGGGCGGGAGCTGGCTGGTCATCGCTTCTTCTCTCCGGTGCGGGGGTGTTGGGCGATGGTGGGGCGCAGGGAGGCTGGGGTGTTCCAGTCCTCGGGTGGTGGTGCGGGCGGGATGAGGTCCGGGAGGGCCAGGGTGGCCATGTCGTCGTGGGCGGCTGCGTGGAGTTCCTGGTCGGCTTCGGCTGCTGTGACGGCGCCCAGGCGTTGTGGTGTCGTGGGGGTGGTGGCGGGGGCGTAGCGCTGGCGGCGCTGGGCTTCGGCCTTCTTTGCGTCGTCGCGCAGGCGGCGGGCGCGTGTGGTGCGGGTGCGGCGCAGTGCGTCGAGTTGTTCGGGGGTGGCGGCGTCGGCGAGGTGGGCGGTGCCGAGGTGTCGTCCGGCGGGGTCGCAGACCTCGATCTCGTGGTTGTGGTGGGGCATGTGGCGGATGCGGACGCTTCGGCCGGCCTGGCCGGCCATCCATGCCGCGATGTAGTCCCGGCCGCGCCAGCGCACTCCGTGGCTGGTCAGCTTCCGCAGCCGGCCGTCGTCCTCGAGCATCAGCCCCCACATGGCGCTCTCGGCGACATCGGAGAGCGGTGTGGGGTCGGCGTTCCAGGCCTCGATGGGTGTCTGGCCCGCCAGGCTGGCGGGGCGGTGCTCGGTGTTCCACCAGCGCGCCCAGTCCAGGACCTCGGTGGTGAACTCCTCGAAGGGCAGCGGCGGGGAGGTGTCCGGGCTCGTCTTCTTCCTGCTGCGTCGGGTCGTGGCCGTGGGGGTGTAGCCGGGCAGGGCAGCGAAGAGCATGCGGTCGGCGCAGCGGTTGAGGTTTTCCACGGTGCCCTTGAGGTGGGGGCTGTAGGCGGGCAGGTCCTCGACGCGGGTGCCCAGGGCTCCGAGCGCGCCCAGGACCGTCTTGGACAGGAAGTCCTTGCCCCGGTCGACACGGACGTGCTCCGGTACCCCGCCTGCCGGACCGTAGGGGTCGGTTCGCAGGACTGCGGCGCGCAGGGCGGCCAGGATCGAGGCCCGGGAGGGGTAGCCGGGTGTGACGGCGGTGCCGGTGATCGTTTTGGTGGCGGTGTCGATGAACCACGTCACCCACGGGCGCACCATGTCTCCGTCCGCGTCGACCAGGAGCGGGGCCTGGACGTGGTCGGTCTCCCAGGTGTGGTTTCGCCACAGGCGGGGACGGCGGGCGAACACGTCGTGGGCGCGGGCTGCTTCCGGGCCGTGTGCGAGGGCCGCGCGTTCACCCGCGGTCAGGTCACGGCGTACGGCGCGCAGGAACGTCGACAGCGACGGCAGCGGATCCAGCACCGGCACCGCGTCCGCCGGGGCTCCTCCTGGGACTGAGGTGGCGGGCTGCCCGGCGGCGGTTCGGGCGCGGGCCGCGAGCTGACGGTGGACCACGGAGGCGTTCCCGTGCCAGTACGCGAGCAGCACTCGTATGTCGGCGGTGACCTCGAACCGGTCCCCTGACCTGGCGCCCGGCCGGGCGACGGCATCAGGGCCTGTTTCCGTCTGCGCGAGCCACCGCCATACCGTCCGCTCCGAGACCCCCAGGCACTCCCCCGCCAGGCGCACATGCCCGCGTGAGAGCCGTCGCTGGGCCCGCAGGCGGAGCAGCTGCTCGACTGCGGGCCCGCGCAACGCGGCAAGGCCAGGGCCCTCCAGTACCGGCGTGGCCGCAGATGCCGGCGTCGGGTCTTCTGGTTCATGTGAAGTGCTACTCATGGGTGTTCCGCCTGTCTCTGTGCCGCCGAGCTTTCCTTCTCCTCGGGTCGCTGGGTGTCATGGGTAGGGGCCCAGCCGGGCGCAGGCCTGCTCGATCAAGGGGCGGTCTACTCGTGTGGCGTTCTCGCGCTTGGACAGGGCGTAGACGTGGGAGGTGATCTTCGCCCAGGTGCGGAAATTGCCGCGCGCGACCGTGGCATCCGCCCAGCCGACGTCAGCCGGCTCCACGCCCTCCCACACGGCATGGAACATGGACAGCGTCTCTGTGAGCTGCTCCTGTTCCATGCCAAGGACCTGGTGCCAGGTCAGGACCCTGGAGCGCAGCGCCGGGGCCCGCGCGATCATCCGTTCCGCGCCCGCCCCGCACAGCACCAGCGCCGCCGCCGTCCCCGGCTCGTCCCACAACAGCCGCAGATAGTCCAGCAGAGCGGGAGACAGACGCTGCGCATCATCGAGGAACAGCACCCCAGGCCGGTGCAGCGCCTCCCCGAGCGCGCGGTCAGCCGTCTGGGCCCGGTGCGCGAGGGAGCCCCCTGACAGGCCCAGGGCTTCCAGCAGCGACGCGCGCATCTGAGGCAGCCCCGGCTTCACCGCGACCACAGCCCGCCACACCGGCACCCTTGAGGGCAGTAGATGCAGCGCCTGCTGCACCGCCACCGTCTTACCCACTCCCGGATCTCCGAACCAGCAGCCGATTCCTCGCGCCGCAACTGTGTGGCCGACCGACTCCACCACCGCGGCCACGGCGGCCGTCGAAACGACACGCGCCCCCGGCACGAACAACCGCACCCCGCCCCGCGGTGGCGTGACGTCCTCCGCATCGGCAGCGGCCATGGGCGGGTCCTGCGGCTCGGCATCGACCACCGGCAGGCCCTCACCCGGCCGCACAAGCTTCAACTCGGCCAGGGCCCGGTCGTACCGGCTGACCTCAACCCGGCCCCGCGCCGGCCGTGCGACCTCCAGCACCCGGCCGGCCCGCAGATCCCGCTGCACCGCCCGGTGCAACGTGCCCAACGACGGCCCACCCGCAGCCGCGGACGAACCTTCCGCCGTCATCCGCCGGTGCAACGCGGCGACGTTCCCGCCGACCTCCGCCAGGACCGCCCACAACCCGTCATCCATCGTGAACCTGTCCTGCCTCGGCACCGGCTCCAACCGGCCCTCACGCGCCTCGGACAACCACCGCCACACCGTCCGCACCGTCACACCCGCGGCCTCCGCCATCACCCGCACATGCAGCGACGACACCGACCCCGAACCCCGATCCACCGCCAACAAGCGACGCACCACCACACCCCGCACCAACCGGCCGTCCTCACCCATACCCGCCAGCACACCCGACAACAGCAGCCACGCACACAGGAATGGGCAACACCATGACAGCCAGCCGTCCTGCTGCTAGGCAGCCCGCGGCAGCAGCTTGGTCACCACATGACAGCCAAGACCACCAGACCTACGTGCGCGGCTCGATCGCGCAAAGTGACCGGCATGCCCTGTCGAGGGTGGATGAGCCGTATTCCGACCCGAGGCTCACCCTGCATCGGCGTTCTCCCGGATCTACCGGCCTGCAGTCGACAAGGAGTTGCGGTCTACGGCGAAGTCTTTTCCCCGCCGGCAGTTCCGTGTCGTGAGGGAGCGCGATGATCGCAGATTCAGCATTTCTGATTACAGCCGCCCGCAGCCTGTCGACTCCCCTGCGTTCCATGGTCCGGTGCACGATCTTCCGTGGCTGGAGGTCTTGACTGAGGGCAACGATGCGGTACGGGCTGATGGGCCACCACAGGTACTGGCTGGTCAGCGTCGACGGCGGCTGACCCGAGGAGTCCGCCGACAGAATTACCGGGTGATCGGAGGTAATCAGCCTCCCCTGCGGGTCGTCCCACAATTCGAGCTGGCGGGTGGAGTGCTCGTCAGCAGCGCTGTAAGCACTACTGAAGAGACTCGCGACGAACCCGGTGGTCGTGAGGGATGGCGTGTCCTGGAGCGCGCGATCCCTCAGCCATGTGCTGTGGGCGTCCAGAAGGCGCCTCCTCTGCGGTGTGCGGTTCCGCTGGAAGGCTAGAACCACAGCCAACGACATGAAGTCGCCGAAGTCCACATCGTCATCTGGTACCCACCCGCGCAGCAGACGGAGAAGGCGTGCGGATTCGGTGTCGATAACTGCCAGCATCGCCTCAGCCTGATTATGTGCCTCGCCGTCGCTGCCCGACACCCGGTAGAAGTTCTCCTGAACGCATGTATCTCGGAGGCCGCGGAGCCTGTCGAAACCATTCACCGTGTCCAAAACCCGTATGCGCTTGCCGTCCGAACTCCACTCCCGCATATAAGCCTGAGGAACGTAGTGATGCCTCCGAGACACACAATCGCGCCGCGCAGCCGCAGCAGCGACTTTTGTCATGTACTCCCGCACCCGCGGGTTGATGCTCTCGCCGCCAGCCGACAGCGGTACCTGGCCCCACGGATTCGCCACACGACTGACAAGTCTCCACCCCACGCCGCGCCCCCACTCACCGGCCCCGCCAAAGCACTGCGAGCAGTCAATCAGGTCCACACACAATCAGCGGACCGATACTCCCCGCTCTATTGGATCTGCTGACGCCCACCCGCTGCCACCAGCACGCACATTCACACGTTCGACCGCGACGGCTTCCGGGACGTCGTCGCTCCGTGGCTCGGCCGCCGGTGCCCGGAGCCGTGAAGTGAGGGCGGAGAAGCTGATCGGGTGGTGAAGCCGAAGGGTTCGTCCACCGGCGTGTGCCGGGTTCTGGCCGGCAACCGTGGCATCGGCCGGCACCGACTCTTCCGAACCGTGATGGCGGTTCCCTCCCCGTGCGGCCAGTGCCGCCTCGGCCTCGCGGCGCCCCTGCCGCGTCAGCACGCCCAGGGCCCTCGGTGGACGGCCTGGGTGCGGGCCGCGCTCCTGGCGGGACGCGATCCACTGCCGCTTGGCGAGTCTGGTCAGGATCTGCGAGACGGTGCTCTTGCCCAGGCCGGTCTGCTCGGCGATTCCCGCGGCCCACAGCGGCTCGTGCGGCGGCGCCGCCAGCAGCAGGCGCAGCACCTCAACGGTCGGGCGGGTCATGCGAGGTCCTGTCACGGCGCCCTACGCCACCATGCCTATCGACCGTAGGTCAAGAATGAACCACGCCCGCTCAGCAGACGTTGCCAGTGGCGGCCGAACGACGAACGGCCCTCGGCACCGATGTGCAGGCCGCCGAGCTCGTTCAGGTGAGTCGGCAGCTGGGGCTCGTCGGCCCGGGTTTCCTATGGGCAACCGGAAGTACGGCATGCGCACGCTGCGGTTGCCTGGGGGCAATCGGCGTGGAGCATCCTGCCGTGGGCTGCCGCCGTCTACTCGACACCCTCCGTGTTGGTAGCCGACTCGGAGACGGAACAGTCGAGGCACTCGGGGACAGTGGCGGTCATGTGTTGGAGGCCGCCGCAGTTCTCGCACCGGGGGTGTGCGGTGGCGTCGCCGAGTTCCTCGAGGGTGGCCTGAAGGCGGCGTAGCATGCGGTCGGCCTGGGAGATGGCGGCCGGGGCGCGCTGGGACGACATCCACCGAAGTGGACCGAGAAGAGCCTGTGCGAGGTTGACGGCGGTGCTCGCGGCGTACGCCCATCCGTCGGTCGCGACGGTGGGGTCGTCGGGAGCGTCTTCGTGGGGAAGTCCGACGGACCAGGGCGGCACCGTCATGGTGAGGGAGTCCAGCCGGTCACCGGCGAAGCCGAGTTCGAACCAGGCGCGCCGGACCTGGTCCTCGGCCAGGGGCCACTCCCAGGGGCCGGTGAAGTAGGCGCGTGCGTGGTCGGGGCCGGCGACGGATTCCTCGTAGCCGGCGCCCGCGGAGCGCCAGAGCAGGGCCCACAGAGCGGCCGTGCGCAGCTCGGGGTCGTGGCTGCTGTGGCCCAGGTCGTCGGGGACGTCGATGCCCAGGGCCGTGAGGGCAGCGAGAAGCTGCTCGTCGGTGGTGTGCGAAGGGGTCATGTCCTGCCTTACAGGGGGCTCGGTGTCTGCGGGGCCGGAGGAGAGCGAGGTGCTCCGTCCCCGTGAGCGTGCAGCGCGGAACTCGCCGGCAGTGCGCGACGCAGCGACCGGCGGATGGCCGCGGCGAGCACCAGGCCGGCCGGCCTGGCGGCATGTCGCCAGTTTCGTCGGGTTACGGCTGGTTCGGGAGACCGACCTCGCAGGCACCGCCCGGACCACCTCGCACTGCGCAACGCAGCCACACGCTGACGTACATGCTGCCGATCCTCTGCCCCGGCCCAGGGCCTCGCGGCGAGACCTTCGTTCACAGGTGTCAGGCACTGATGCCGGTCCGCTCGGGCATGATCGGCTCCGATCAGACTCGGCGGTGGGAGTGGTGTGACGTGGGCGACTGGCGGACCGATCCGACGTTCGCGATGTGCAAGGCGTTGGTGGACGGGGCGCAGCTGTCCTCGTTCGCGGGCGGGCCGTACGACGTGCGGGCGGTAGTGGCTGGCATCCGACCCGAGGCCAAGGACAGATTCCTGCTCGACGAGGTCCCCTGGGAGCACTTCCCGCACGGGGATCGGGTCCGGGAGGCCGTTCACCTGCGGCACACCGGCGGCTCGTCCGTCCAAACCGGGATGGGCGTGGTGGGCGGCATGTGTGCCGACGACATGCGGGCCGCCGCCGTGCCCGCCGTTCCGTTCCTGATCCGGATCGCCGCCGACCCCCGCCACCCTCACCGTGTCGACGCGCTCGCCGAAGTCTCTACCCCGGCCCGCGCCCGCTACTTCGGCGTCGCCTCCCGCGACGAACTGCTGCTCCACCGCGGCGACATCCAGGACGACGACCTCTACGACGACTACGGCGTCGAGGTGACCGGCTATCCGGCAGGCTGGTCGGTCGCCGCCGCCCGGGCAGCGATCACCGCCGACACCGCCCTCCTGCAACCCCTTCTCGACGACCCCGCCCCGTCGATCCGCATCCATGCCGCCTACGCCCTGGCCACCGCAACCGACCCCGACCGCACGGTCCGTGCCGCCTTCCGCACCCGACTCACCGCCGAGCCCGACCCGATCATCCGCGCCGCCCTGATCCTCGCCACCGCCGAAGCCACCCGCACCCACCCCCACCCGCCGACCACCACATGGATGCGAGAGCAGTGGGAGGACCGCACACAGAAGCCCGAGGTACGGCTGGCCGCCGCGATCGGCTGGCTCTGCCTCACCGACGAACCCGCCCCCGGCGACCTGCGCGCCGCCGTCGACAACCTCGCCACCGACGAGCGCGCCCGCGCCATGGACGACCTGCCCTGGATGGCCGCCGCCGGCGGATCCGGGGAGACGGGACTGCGGCGCTGCGTCCGAAAGATGCTCCACCCCGAACAGCCCGACCCTGCGGATTGCGACGACCCCTGGTGCCCGCACCACTGACGGCGAGAGCAAGTCCCCAGCACGCCCCGGCACGCCCATCTGCCACAACGGCGGTTGCTGACCGGCCGGACAGGTTCCCGTTCGCGGGCGCGGCAAGCGCCGGGTCAGCCCGTCGGCGCGTCCACGTCCTCGCAGCTGCTGTTCACGGCGTCCTCGGGCGGGCTGGCCAGGGCCTCCTGCCAGTGCTCCCGCTCCCCCGCGACACCCCGCTGGGCCGGCTCGGCGTACCACGCCCACGCCTCGGTACCCGCGGTGCCGGCCGTCGATCCGGACTGGACCGCGATGACGTACTGGCGGCCGGGCTCCAGGACCGCGTAGCGGTCCGGGTCCTCCGTGGCGTACCGGCCTGGGGTTCCGCCGTTCTTCACGCCCTGCGTGATGTCCAGGACGTCGCCGAGCTCGCCCTTGAGGGTTTCCAGGGTCTTCACCCGGGTCGTGAGGTAGGCGCTGCCGCCGTCCTCCCGGTAGCGGGTGTTCTCGACGGCCTCGACGACGGCCACGGCCTTGGACCTGGCCGCGGCGACGGCGTCGCGGCCGAGGTCGGGGCCGCACACCGCGTGCGTGGTCCCGGTCTCCTGGGCGGGGATGGTGAACCAGGCCGCGCCCGCTGCGGCGACGGCCGCGACGAGGCAGCCGCCGACCCACACCTTCATGCTCATGGTCAGCCCCACAGCTTCTTCAGGTTGGCCTTGTCAACGTCCGTCGGGGCGTCCGGGTACTGGGCGACGTCCGGCCACATCACCGAGGACACCGCGTTCTTCCCGCTGCCCGACTTGTGGCACAGCCCGAGCGCGTGGCCGAGCTCGTGGGCCGCGACCATCCGGCGGGTGGCCGGGTCGTAGGTGTCCATGCGCGCCTTGTTGAAGCGGATCAGATCCGTCGCCGCCGGGCCCGGACGGCGCGACCACACCCCCGCCGCGGCGTTCCTTGCCTCGGAGAAGTCCTCGTAGTTCAGGTCGTTGACGGTGGTCGCCGCATCCGGCGCGATCCTGATCCTCGCCCCCGGATACGACCACGCCCTGTTGGCGTGGGCGTACTCGGCCCTGTACTTCGTGCTCGCGGTCCACCGGATCTCGCCGTCATCGACGGAGCTGTCCTCACGCGTCTCGGTGGCGTCGCTCCCCGACTTCGCGATACATGGCGCCGCCACCGCAACGTGCGCCGGGACCGGCGCCAGGAGCAGCACGGCAGCGAAAGCCGCCGGACCGGCTAAGAGATTGCGCATCCCATCAACGGTAGGGCAGCCCCGGCCCGGGACGATCGTTTCAGCACGGCCACCCGCTCCCGAACCTGCCCCTGTACGCCCTCAAGCCTCTGGCCGCAGCGGCCCGAGGTTCACATCTTCGGGTAAAGCGCCAGAGCTTCCCCGGCAGGCGGCATCCACGGAACGGCATGCTGGGGGTGTGGACGAGATGCTGCTGGAGCAGTTGCACGATGCGCTGCGCACCCTGGCTCAGAACCCTGGGCACCCTCCGAACCGCCGAGACCTCGAAACGGCAGATGAGGACTTGCTGAAGGTGATCCTCACCGCTGCCGAACGCGCGATCCGCGCACGGGACCAGGTATGGGCGCTGACCGAGACACTGGTGGACACCGAGATCCCGCTGGTGATCTGGGGCGCGCGAACCATGGACGACCACCGCGCCATGGGTGAGGAGGCAGAGCGGGCGGACGAGCGGACCAGGCAGCACACCGCTGAAAGCGCCCGCAACCTTGCACAGTGGCGCCGCGAGCGACTGCAGAAGGTTCAGGAACACCTGGAAGACAGCCAGAAACGCCTGGAAGCGGAATTGCAGCGCGTGGACGATGAGATCGCCGCCGGTCCGCCACCGCGCAACCGCATGGGCTGGTAGGCCCAGGGGCCGCGATTCCTCGTACTGATCAGCGGCGGGGTGCGGGCGCGGTCAGTCGAAGATGCCGGTGACCACCAGGACGCCGGGAACCACGGTGAAGGACGCGCGTACCGCGGCCTGCGGGCAGTGCTCTGACCTCGTTGGCCGGGGCCCCGGGGACCCGCGAGAGCGCTTCGGTGGTGGGTGTGGTCACGCGTTGGAGGGTTCGTCCCAAGGCATGACCAACGCGGCGGTGCCCTCGTCGGTCCAGGCGACGCGGCAGGTGCGGTTGTCGGCGTGGGCGCGCCAGCCGTGCATCTGGGCGTCGTAGTCGGCACTGATCAGCGCGGTCTGCACCCGCGTGGGGCGGCGGGGTGTGACGCTGTCGTCCCATTCCAGGACGTCGACCACCGGCAGGCCGTCCACGACCGCCCAGCCCGCGCCGGCGACCTGCCGTGCCCACGTGCGGGGGACGGACAGCTGGACCAGCGGCTCGTCGCCGTACTCGACCTTGTAGGTGAAGAACATCTTCGGGTCGTCGTCGGTGATGGTGGACTCCACCCGGGCGGGACGAACTTCGGGGACGCAGGAGGCGTCATGGCCTGCGAGCTCGCGACCGGCCTTGAACGCGGGTGGCGGGGCTGGATGCGTCGCGTAGTCCATGTCGTCGAACCAGGTGGCGAAGCCGGAACGCACCGCGTCCGTCACCGCCTGCCCGATCAGTTCCCTCGCCTGTCCCACCCTCACGGCCCACCATCCCCTTCCTCGCCCGGTCCCGGCTTCGCCCGGGGCCTGCATCCCGGTATCCCACATCACCACCGCGACGCGCTCGGGAACGGAGTGAGACCACCCCATGCGCACGCGGTTTCCCGTCCAGGCCCTGTGAGGTACCGCTGCGCTGCCTAGCCTGGGAAGTGATGCGTGGGCCCTCAACCTGCGTGTCATCGGCGTCACAGGGGTCTAGGCCACCCTGGCGACGTGCCCTGGCCGATGTGGTGCAGCATCCGGTGAGGGCGGGGTGGAGGAGCCGGGGCAAGCCGAGCTCCTCACCCCCGGCGCCCGGCTACACCTTCCCGAAAACGATGGCGCCCGCCCCCCGGCCTGATCGCGGCGTCGGGCAGCGGAATACCGGTTCGGGGTCATCCGAGCCAGACGATGTCCAGGACAGACATGCGCCGGGTGAGGCGGTTGACCGTGTAGACGACGGACAACTGCCCCACCGACGCGGCGCGGACGTCCTCACCCTCCGGGTCGCCGGTATTCCATTGGGGCCAGCCCCACGGTGAGCGGACCGCGATGTCCAGGACGTCGCGGACCATCTCCCGGGCGGGCGCGGGAAGTCCGGCGAGGGTCTTCGCGGCCTGCGGGGACAGGCGCACCGCCCACGGCTGTTCTTCGGTCACGGGCGGCCGCCGAGGACGTCGGCGAGGTTGATGAAGTCGGAATCGTCCTGGCCGGAGTCCATGAACGCGTCGACGGCCGGGGCCGCGGCGACGCGGAGCTGCCAGGTGCGCACCACCTCGTGCAGGGGGGTCAGGCTGAAGGTGTGCCGGGCGTCCTCCAGAGCCTTGGCCCAGTCCCGCTCGAACGCCGGCACCCACTGCTCGGCACGCCGGTCCTCTCGGAGCTGGGCAAGGAGTTCGGCCGCAGCACCCGGTGCTGGCGCATACGGGGCGGCGGGGGCGGGTGTGTGGTCGGGCTGGGCGCTCATCGGCTCCTCCTCGCGGGTGCTACCGGCCACGGTAGAACGCCGTGACCTGAGCCGTGGAGGTTCGGACGGATGCCCGCAGCCCGCGCGAGAACGAACCCGGCGAGCACGTCGGTCTCGAACTGCTCCAGTTCCTCCGCCGAGACCGGATCGCGGAACTCGCGCAGGTCGCGTACGGCTGCCAGCGCCAACCCGAGCTTCCTCACCTTCACCCCGATCACAGATCAATCGGACGAAGTGAGAAAGCTTCAAGAATCCTGAAGTTACGTCACCGACTCGAAGAACACTCTAAGGAGGCAGAACACCCTGGCCACGGGGACAAGGACTCAGCAGGGCTCAGACGAACTCACGGGATGTCGCACATCCGTGCACTCCTCGGCTACGCCCGGCCGGGCGACACCGTGCACATCTCCGAGATGTTCCGCCTCGTGCGCGGCAACGGCCACATCCTCGACGTGCTCGACGTCCTCCACCGCGACCAGGTGGCGCTGCGCATCCACGACGACGCGTTCTCCGCGATGGACCTCACCGCCCGCCACCCACGCACCGGCGAACTGCTGTCGACCGTGAAGTTCATGGTGCAGACCCTCGCTGCCGCCGGCGAACTGCAACGCGACCTCCAGCGCGAGCTGACCTACGACGGACTGCGCGCCGCCGAGGCCAAGGGCAGCAAGGGAGGACGACGCCCCGCAGCGACACGCCGACCAGCACGCCGACGACAAGCGCTTTGAGGGCTATGGTCGACCGCTGCACCCTGTTCGATCTGCGCTCGAGACCACTTTCGCTGGGGAGCCGGGGAGCGAAGCCCTGAGCCCCGAGGCGGCTACGCGCGGAGGTGCCCGCTGCTGGCCGCGCTCACCAGCCGGCAGCCGTGACATCACGACTACTCCCCCATCAGCACAGTCCGGCAGCCCACGGGCACGCTCAGCATCCCGCCACAAGACCTTGCTGTACATAAAGCCGTCTCAGTGAAAGTGACGTCACGTCTCAGAACTTACATATGAGCAGTTCACAGCTCCAACCTACGGCCTACCCGCGAGGTTTCAGCGGCCGAGCCTCCGAAGATCATCTTCTCGGTTCATGAAGGCACGCAGGTAAAGGGCTTGAAGCCTAGCAACGTGCCACAAACACATTGAGACGACATAGCCGAGTACGCCTGGAATCTCCGCGACGAGCTCGGGCTGGACGGACAGGTACCGCGACGGCACGGAAGGCGGCTCCACCGCGGTCATCGGTGGAGCCGCCTTGTCGCTGCCGGACGCGCCGCGTCCGTAGCGCCAGCGTTTCACGGTCCGTCGGTTGATCCCGACGATCCGGCACGCTTCCGTGTCGCTTACGCCCTGCTGCATGAGCCGGAAGTATGCCGCCCGCTCGGCGGTGAGCTTCTTCCGTCCCTGCGGCTGCCGGTCCTCACGGACTCGAAGTCCATGCCACCCCTTGAGCTGGGGTGTTGCAACGACTCCTAGAACCTGAGGAAGTCTCCGGGGTCTTCCGCTGTCGCCCTGGGCCGGAAGGGCCGCACGGCGGTCGTGCGTGGGTGCTCAGTGCGGCCCGAGCACACCTACTTCAGAGATGTGAATTCGTGCTTCTCCGGGCTCGTCTCCCGCCACAGTACGGTCACACCGTCGATCGTTCCGACCCAGAGCGAGCCGAAGCATCCGGATCCGAACTTCAGCTGGACCCTCGTCACCCCCTGACCCGTATCAAACGACGACCAGCTGCCGGCTCCCGGATCCGGGACCCCTTCATGACAGTCCTCCTTACCGAAGTCGACACCCTTGGATTCGAATGAACCGTCCGCCTTCAGGGCGACTTCGCTTCCGCCCGCTCCCCAGGAGCGGACCAACGAGTCTCGATCGGCCAAGACGGCCTTCGGATACCCCGCCCCGGCGTCCTCAAGGGCCGCACAGGAAGACACGACAGGAGCGGAGAGAGCCAGGAACAGTGCGGCCACTCGAATCGATTTGAAGGTTCTCACTTATTCGGACCCCCGTAGTTGTAATTTCGCGGAATTACCACCCGGAAGACGATCGTCATGGCCTGCCCCTTGCCGTGCCCCAGGACGCCGACATGGTCGACATTCTTCTGCAGGAACTTATCCGCCGGAGTGTCATAACCCGTCTTGGCGTGGGCGAAGGACGAGACCGTCATTCCATTGGTGATGGTGATACGCGCCTGAACGCCATTTATCCCTTCACGGAGTATCTCATAGTTCGCCTTGTACGAACCCAGAACAGCCGTGGCCAGCTTGGCATCATCGTGCGTGGCGATGGCGGTCAGATCCTCCCGGAGCTGGCTCGACTGGCCGGCCGCATCCTTTTCGCCGATGGAGTTGGGGGTCAACTTGCCAGACCTCTGCCCAGTTCCGTAGAAGAGATCCCCGATTTCCTTTCGGTGTGCTGCGGTGAGATCGCTCTTCATCACGTCTCGCGCGACCTGGCTGTTTTCCCCATAGGTCATTTCGGGTGACAACGCCCCCATTGCCCAAAGGAATGCCACCATGGTGACCGACCCGTTGTTCTGCCCCCCGTAGACGGCATCTTCAGGGTTGCAGGACAGGACCGGATCGAACTGGCACGCCCGCTCCTTCGCGTATTCGGGGGCCGCGATGGTGGGAGGGATGTAGGGGAGCGGCGTGATGACGCTGACGAAGGAGCCGGGCTTGTTGCCGGAACCGCCATTGCCTCCCTGCTTGCCGCCGCCGCCGCCGCCGCCGCCGCCGCCGCCACCGCCGCCGCCGCCACCGTCGTCGTCATCGTCCACGTCTTCGATGTACTCGCCGTTGGTCCAGCCGCCGCCACCGCAGTAGCCGTAGCTGCCGCAGCTCTCGAGGCCCGTCGGGTCGCTGAAGGTGAGCGGGCTGTTGTTCGCGTAGCTGTAGCCGTTGAGGGACTGGTGCTGGTCGAGGCTCAACGCGGGGTCGACGCTGATGAACTGGCCGAGGGTCGCGTCGTACTCGCGTGCGCCGATGTGGGTCAGGTTCGTGCCGGTGTCCTCCGGCTTGTCGAGGAACCGCTTGTCGTCCGGCCAGTTGGCCGCCGGTCCGCGCGCGGAGCCGAACGGGGTGGTGTAGCGCTTGGCCACCGCCTGGGTGTCGTCGGCGGAGATGGCCAGGGACGAGGTGCCGTGGGCGTCGGCCGCGACGAAGGACAGCTTGGCGGTGCCGGATTCGTTGGTCAGTACCCCGATCTTGACGGCCGCGATGCTGTAGGAGCGGACGGCCCACTTCTTGGCACCCTTGAGGTGCACCTCGTTGGATCCCGCGTAGAGGACGGTCTCCCCCAGCGGGTCGCGGCGGATGAGGAGCTCGCCGTCGGCGTCGTAGACGTAGTCGGTGGCGGTGGCGCCCTCCGTGGTCTTGGTGAGCTTGCCCTCCGGACCCCAGTTCAGGGTCTGGGAGGTGGCGCTGCCCGGCGTTTCAGCGCGCTTGGTGGTGTTGCCGGTCGCGTCGTAGGTGTACTGCGGGGTGACACCGGTGCAGGTGGCGCCGGTGGTGGTGGCCGCCACGGCGTGCGGGCGGGCCGGGTCGTAGCAGTAGGTACGGGTCTGCGGGGTGCCGGTGTTGGTCTTCTCCGTGGCCCGCTGGCCCGACGCCGTGTAGGTGTAGCTGTTCCAGTACGGGGCGGCGCCGTCGAGGTTGGCGGCGGTACGGCCCGAGACGGCGCAGTCCGCGGTCTTCGGGGTCCAGGCCTCGGTCAGACGGCGCTGGGCGTCATAGGTGAAGCACTGGTTGTCGGCCTTGGTGAAGCCGTTGAGCGGGGCCGAGTCGAAGATCGACAGGACGTTGCCGGCCTGGTCGTAGTTGTAGGTCAGCTCCTGCAGCATGCCGTTGTGGGTCTGGTCGTTGACCGTGGACTTCAGCAGACGGCGGGTGCCGTCCTCGTAGGTGTTGCCGATGAACGTCTTGCGGACACCGGCGGCCGCGGAACGGGCCAGCGTCAGCTGCTCGATCTCACCGATCGGGGAGTACGCCACGTCCTGCACGTAGTCCGTGGTGCCGGAAAGCCCCTTCGGCAGGCCGAAGTTGTTGTAGTTGACCTGGAGGGTCTCGGCGGGTAGACCTGCGACCGCCGGTGCTGCCACCGTGTTCGCAGTCCCGTCGAGCCGGTAGGTCATCGTGTGGTCGGTGGTGGCCGCGATGGCGCCCGAGGTGACGAGCGGGTCGTCGGAGGGCAGGGTCAGCCGGGTCGTCGTGGGACGGCCCAGGGTGTCGTAGGCGGTGACGGACTTGGTGTACGCCTTGCCCGTCAGGCCGCCCTCGTAACGGGTGGAGGCCGTGGGAGCCCCCTTGCGGATGCTGTCGTAGGTCCATGCCGCGAGCTGGTTGGCGTCGGACTTCGGCGACTTCCACAGACCGGTCTTGCGACCGATCTCGTCGTAGGCGTACTCCAGGACCGTGTTGCGCGCGTCCTTCGTGGTCGCGATCTGGTCGAGCGCGGTGTAGGTGGTGGTACCGGTGCCCTTGTCGGGGTCGGTAGCGGTGGTGGTCCTGCCGAAGAGGTCGTAGCCGTACGTCCACTTGGCGTTGTCCGGGCCGGTGGTCGTGGCCTGCTTGCCGTCGACCGTGTACGTCTGCTTCACGCTGGTGTACGGGGTACCGGGCGCGGTGCCGCCATAGGCGAGGTCGTTCGGCGTGGTCCCCGAGTAGGTCCGGGTCTCGACGGTCCGTCCCAGTGCGTCGGTGATCGTACGGGTCGCGGTGCCGCCCTGGACGGCCGTGGTGGCGGTCGAGTCACCGGTGTAGCTGGTGGTGGTTGACTGCTTCTGCACCCCGTAGACGAGGAGCGAGGAAGTGACCGGTCGGCCGAGGCCGTCGAAGACGGTCGCCGTCTGCGCCGGCGTGCTGCCGTACTCGGCGCGGGCGTAGACGCCCTCCGGCCCCTTGTCCTTGTCCCAGATGTCGGCGTACGTCTCGTAGGCCAGGCCGCGGGAGTCGTAGCGGGTGTCTGTCAGGATCCGGCCGCCGTTCGGCGACGGGGTCTGCGTCTGCAGCGGGCGGAGCAGTGCGTCGGCGATCGTGTAGACCGTCTTGTAGGTCGTCCCGTCGGCGTTCAGCGTGCTGACCGAGGTCCACGGCTGCTTGCCGCGTTCCAGGAGGTAGTCGTACTTGGCGTTCGGGGACTGCGACTGGCCGCGGTTGGGCAGCCAGGTGGCGGTCACGCGGCCGAGGCCGTCGTAGGTGTTGAAGGTCGAGGCCATGTTGGCGTCGATGGATCGCACGGTCGAGCCGCGCAGGTCCGTGTAGCTGTACTTCTTGTGCTGCTGCCCGTTCGAGGCGAGCTTCGGCTCCGTGACCACCGTGACTTCCAGCGGGCCCGCGGCTGCGGGTGTGTAGCTGGTCGTGGTCGTGTTCCCGGCCGCGTCACTGACGCTCAGCGGACGGCCGAGCTTGGCGGCGGCCGTGTCGTAGGTGGTCTTGGTGACGGTCTGCCAGCCGGCGCCGCCGGCCGGGTTGCGGTCGGCGGTTCCGGCTGCCGCCGGGTAGGCCTGGGCGCGGCCGGTCCAGGTGGGCAGGCCCAGGGTCGGGGTCTGGTTCGCCGTCCAGCCGGTTGCGGCGTTGTCGTCGTACACGGTGGCCAGGTCCGACAGGACGTCGCCACGGGTCGCCGAGTTGGCGGGCAGGCTCAGCTTGTCGTCCGTGACCGAGCACTCCGCGCCGACAGTGCGGTTGCGGGAAGGCAGGCCGGAGATGCCCTTGGCATCGTTGCGGGCGTACCAGGTACGGGTGCAGGTCTCGTCGCCGGTCTTGGCGGTGTCACCGGCCGACGAGATCGACGTCGGCAGGCCGTAGGCGTCGTAGGCGGTATCGGTACGGGTGGTCCGCCAGGTGTTGGAGCCTGTCAGGAAAGTGTGCTTGTACGCGGTCTGCGGGCGGACGAAGAAGGCCTTGATGTTGGCGTACGACTTCTGCTGGCTCGCGGTCTCCTTGCTCCACGGGTCCGTGACGGATACCGAGAGTGGCGTGTTCCCGTCATACGTGATCTGCTGGCGCTGGAAGCCCGCGTACTGGTCGTCGTCGTTGACGTCGGGGATGGTCAGGCCCGGCACGGGTACGGCCGCGACCGTGGTGGTGCGGGTGGCCGTCGTGCCCTTGCGGGTGTCGCCGCGCATGCCCTGCATGAAGACCTTGACGGTCTTCGAGCGGGTCTTGCCGACGGCTCCGGTGTAGGCGGTGACCTTGCCGTAGCCCCGCCAGTCGGACCAGGTGCGCTCGTCCTCGGGAGTCAGCGGGTCGTCGTTGTGGTGCCAGCCGGGGTTCGCGTACTCGTAGGCGTTCTCGACGAGGTCGTTCTGGCCGGCCGGGTCGGCGATGGTGACTGCCGTGACGTTGTACTTGTGGAACCAGTCGAGCTTGGGGTCACCGCCGTTGATCGGCCAGTGGACCGGGTAGCAGGACAGCGAGTTGTCGTCCTCCGCCACCGGCATCTTGGAGCCGCGCACGCACTCCGGGTTGGAGAGGGTGACCGTGGTGATGGCGCCCGTCTCGGACGTGATCGTGTTGATGCGGGGGCGGTTGAGCGGGACGATGTTGTCCCCGTCGATGTCCACCCGGTTCGGCTTCATGTGGTAGGTGAAGTCCACCGGCGGGACCTCGACCGTACCGCCGTTCTTGCCCGTGCGCTTGATGGACTTCAGGATCAGGGACTGGTCGCTGGTGTCACCGAGGTCGCCCGGGTCCAGGTACTCCTGTGCCAGGTCGAAGGTGTCCACCGGGGCGTAGTTGTCCGGCTCCAGGGACGTGGACCACGCGAAGGTGTTGATCGCCGTCATCCGCTTGCGGGTGAAGAAGGCGGGCCCGGACGCCCGGCAGTCGGTTTCGCTTGCCGAGCAGATCGAGTCGAAGGGGACGTCGGGCCAGTTGTCCGAGGTGTCTTTCGTCAGGTCGGTGCAGCTCGCCGCGAAGCACCGCTCCTTGTAGTCGAAAGTGACCTTGTGGGAGGGCGTGCCGGTGAAGAGCGAGGCCGCGCGCTGGCCGTAGCGGATCTCGGAGAGAGTGCCGCCGCGCGTGTAGGGCAGCAGCTTGGTCTTGTCGCCGTTCTTCGCGTAGTTGTTCGTCTCCGCGGCGTACCAGTAGGTGGCGGTGTTGCCGTGAACGTCCTGCACCATGTCCACGTTCCAGCGCCAGGCCTGGGTCTCGTAGCGGCTGGCGAAGGTCGAGCCCTTGCTGTAGCCGGGCTCGCCGGAATCGTCACCGAAGACCGGGACGCTCCAAGTGGAGTTGGTGCGCTCGGAGCCCGCGCCTGGGAGCTTGTTCAGGCCGAAGGTGTAGGTCGTACCGTCACCGGTGACCACCTTCCAGTACTCGCCGTCGTTGTCGCCGTTGTCCGCGCCCGTCCCCCAGGTCACCTGGGAGGCGTCGTCGTCCTTCAGGCGCCACTTGCCCGTCGCATCGTCCTTGACCAGCTCGCTGGACTTGCCGTTCAGGACGAGCGAGGCATTCTCGTACTTCCAGCACAGGTCGAACTTGTCATCCTGTCCGTCATCGTCGCACGAGCCGTACTTGCGCTCGATGTACGAGGAGGTCAGGTCGAAGCCCTCGCCGACCTGCGAGCCCTGGTTGTTGGAGTTCGCGGTCCGGCCGTCGACGTTCCCCGAACTGTACGAGAGCGCCAGTGAAGGTGTAGGACCCGCCACGGCGCCCGGAACCGTCAACGGATAGGACCAGGCGAACGCCCCGGACGCGGCTCCCGACTCCCAGCTGGAGGAGGCCGCGAGCGGGGTTGCCGCGAAGTCGCCCCCGCCCTGGGGCGAGGCCGTTTCCGTCGCCATCACTGCGAAAACCGCCGGAGCCTCGGCCGCCGGGGCCTTGGTCTTGGTGGTGGTCGTGGTTCCGGCGGGGAGCGAGGTGACGTAGGCCGTCACCGTGCGGTTCTTGATGTCGTTTGCCGAGGGCAGCGGGGTGGTCTTTCGGCACTCCGCCTTCTCGGGCGTCGTCAGCGCACAGGCGGGCAGGCTGACCAGCCCCAAGCGGGTGGACCAGCTGCCACCGACCGCCGAGGCGAAGGAGCCGTAATCGACGGTCAGCTGCGCCGGCCCGTTGGTGGGACGGGTGGCCGAGAAGAGCACACCGGTGATCCCGGCCTTCTCGGCCGCCTTCTGGTCGAGGACCTTGACGGTCGACTTCCCGACCGCTCCCTCCGGAGCCGCGGCGGGCGCCGCCGGCCCCTTGGGCACGGACGGATTGAGCAGCGGGCTCTTGACCCGAGCCGTGGACCGTACGTCGACCAGCAGGCGCGAGCCCGACCGTACGGCCGAACCCTCCAGTGTGGCCGCCTTCGGCCAGTCGGCCTTGGCCTCGGCGCGGGCCCGGTCCGCCTGGACCTTGTTCTCGGCCTGGTTCCTGGCCACCAACTCCCGGGCTTCCTTGGCGCCCTGCGCGTTGACGGCCCGGACCTTGGCGTCCTTGTGCTTCGCGATCTTCGGGGCACCCGGAAGGTCCGCGGCCTCCGCTATCGGGGTGATGACCCCCGGCACCGCGAGGGCCAGGGCCAGTGCGGCCGCCAGCGGCAGCCGGCGGCGGATTGTTCCGCCTGGTGGTCGGATGGACACGAATGCTCCATGTGGATAGGGGTTTTGGGTACGGGTGAGGCCGTGGCCGCCCCTGTGCGGGGCGGCCACGGCAAATCGGTGGTGGAGTCGGAGGGTCAGCTACCGGAGCCGAAGACGGTGTCCGTGACCTGCTGGGCGTCCTTCATTGCGCCGGACCACAGGCGCATGTCCTTGATCTGGCCGGGCAGGAAGTTGCCCCAGGCGCTGTTGGTGAAGCCCTTGCCCACGGCGAGCTCGCCGCTGCCGACGCTGGCCGTGTAGGCCTTGGGCTGGGCCTGGCCGGCCGCGCCCACGTAGAGGGTGATGGTGCCGTCCTGAGCGTTGTGGACACCGGTCACCTGGACGCCCGCGTTGAGCGCGGCCGGGCTGTCGCTGGCCACCGAGGTCCCGGTGCCGTCGGCCGTCAGGCGGCCGAAGTGCCAGCTGCCCTCGACGAAGTCCAGCATCTTGGTCGGGTCCTGCTCGTCCGGCTCCTGGCGGATGCCGGTCTTCTCGAACCACAGGCTCCAGGAGGAACCGGTGGCCGTGCGCTGGCCGATGACCTGGGCCTTGTAGCCGTTCGGCTTGGCGAGGAGGGCGGTGTTGTCGAGCTTCGCCTCGGCCGTCACCGTGAACGATCCCGTGTCGTCGACGACCGGACCCGCGACGGTGGCCGCCTGGGTGGAGCCGTTCAGGACCAGGGCGCCGCCCGTGACGGGCGTACCGGTGGTCGCGGTCAGGGCGCGGCCGTTGCCGGACTTGTCGGTGAAGGCGGGGCCGGCCGTGGTGAGGTCCCAGGCTCCGGCCAGGTCGACGGCGGGCTTGCCGGTCGCCGGGTCGAAGAGCGAGGAGTCCTGCTTGACCTCGACGGCGCTCTTCTCGTCCTGCCAGACCTTGACCTCGTCGATCCGGCCCGGGAGCTGCTCCGTCCAGGCGGCGGACTGCTTGGCGGCGCCGATTCCCATGGCTCCGGTGGAGGCGATGGGGTTGGTGACGGTCATCTGGCCCTGGAGCCGCCCGTTGACGTACAGCTTCGCGAGGTCGGTGGACTCGCTGTACGTGGCGGCGACGTGGGTCCACACCCCGGCCTGCGCCGGGTTCGGACCGCTGAGCCGGCTGATCGCGCCGGTACCGCCCGCCGTGTCGTCCGTGGCCATCTGCATCGACCACGGCTGGCCGGCGGCGGCGGTGATGGCGACACCGCTGAAGTTCTTGCCGCCCTGGGCCAGCATGGAGAAGGTGCCGTCCGTGCGGTCCAGGCGGACCCAGCCGGCCACGGTGAAGGAGCTACGGGTGTCGAACACCGGCTTGTCGCTGTTCGCGTACTGGCCGTTCGTCAGCTGGAGCGCGCGGTCCTCGTGCGGGGTGGGCGTCTGCACCCAGCCCCGTCGGCCGGTTGCGGGGCGCTGGGCTCCGGCGGCGAGGTACATGTTGTTCCTGAGCGCCGGGTCGGTGGTCGACGTGTCGATGGCCTGGCCGGAGGCCTCGTCGAAGGTCCAGTAGCCGATCGGGTTGGGGCCCTCCTTGACCACGAAGTCGACGATCTTCGTCGCGCCCCAGCGGCCCACGGCGTCCTTGGCCTTCACGCTCAGCTTCATCGTCCCCGACAGCGGCGGAGTGATCGAGACGGTCGGGTTCGAGCCGGCGATCTCGGTCCACGTGGTGTCCGTGGACAGCTTGTACTGGAATGCCGTGACGGTGTCGCCGCTGGCCGGAGCGAAGGTGAACTGACCCGCCTGGCCGGGCTTGCCGGCCGCCGTGCACGCGGTGCTGGTGCACTGGCTGTACGGAGCTCCGAAGGTGACCGTCGGGGCCTTGGGGGCACTGGAGTCGACCTTGAAGTAGCAGTCCGCACTGGGAGCGCTGGTTCGTTCGTTGCCGTCCGCGTACGACCGGGTCCAGGTCCGGAAGCGGTACTGGGCGCCGTCCGTCAGCGTGGCGGGCGGGTCACTGGTGACCTTGACGTTGTCCCCCACGAATCCCGAGGACGGCCGATTGACGTAGTCGGCATCGGCCGCCGTGGCCTTGACCGGGGTCCAGGTGCCGTTGGTCTCCTTCTTCTCGGTCTGCATGAGGATCCGCAGCTGGGCGCCGGACTCGCCGCCCCACACGGTCTCGGTGATCGCGGTCATGGCCGGAGTCGGGTCGGAGACGATCGACGGCTTGGCCGGGTCGTTCGAGCAGATCTCCCCCGCGCCCGTGACCAGGCCGACGTAGATGGGGGTGTTGGGCTTGCCGATGTAGTCGACGGACAGGACCGCGTCGTTGCGGAAGCGCTTCCACGAGGCGGTGTCCGACTCGTCCTCGGCCCTCAGCTCCAGGTTCAGACGGTTGTAGCGGCCGTTGGCGAAGTCGCGGACGGTGGGGGTGAGGTTCTCGTCCGGCTCGTCAGGAAGGTTGTCCGAGAATTCGACGGGTGCGGCGGGCGAGTTGGGATCGCATGCGGAGCCGCGGCCGGCCGACAGCCAGCGGTCGCCCATGAGGTCGGCGTAGTTGGGCTTGTTGCCCCAGGTCGTCGAGGGGGAGATCTCCCCGTCCATGCGGACCAGCCAGACGCTGCGCAGATCGCACTGGAAGGCCCACGGCTCGGTGACGCGGAAGCGGGCGGTCAGGACTTCCTTGCCCACCAGCTTGCTCGGCGAGAACTCGAAGTACAGGCGCTGTACGTAGCCCGGACCGCAGTAGTAGCCGTTCCAGGAGCCGCACTTGCCCATGCCCTTGCCTTGGCCGTCGCTGCCGTTGTCCCAGTTCCAGAAGGAGACGCCGTCGTCGCGGAGCGCGGTGTACTCGGTGCCGTCGTCGAGGGCGACGGAGGGGTCGATGTACAGGGGGAAGGCCGCGGGGTCGCTCTGCTTCAGCAGCGAGGAGTCCGGTACGACGGCCAGCGAGTCGGTGCCGACCTGGACGGGCATGTTCGCCGCCCCGGAGCCAGGGGCCGGACCGTCGGCGGGACGGCTGCCGGGCTCCGCGCCGACGGGCGCCTTGGGCAGCGCGCCGCCCTCGCTCTTGGCCGCGGCCGCCTTCGCCTTCGGCGACATGGCCGGCGCGGTGGACACGCCCTTCGAGTCCCACATCAGGGCCGGGGGCGCCTTGAACACCGGCTTGCCGTTGGCGTCCGTGGCGGACAGCCCGCCGTCCTTGGCGGAGTTGAGCCGGACGTCCTTCGCCTCAAGGTCGAACTCGACGCGCTGGAGCTTCGGGTTCTTCGCCGCCTCCGGCGTCTTGACCACGAGTACCTCGCGGAACCCCTTCAAGGTCGCCGTCATCCGCAGGTCGACCCCGGGCAGCACCTCCTGGTACACGGCGCTGTCACCGTCGAGCACCGGCTTGGGCAGCTTGCCGCCCTGCCAGCCCAGGGACATCGACCGTCCGCCGTGCTCGATGGTGACCAGACTCGAATCGCCGCCGCCCGAGAACCCGACCGAGGCCACGGCGGCCTTCGGGCCCACGGTGCCGTCCGGGCGGACCCCCAGCGTGGCGTCGGGCGCGACCCAGCCGGCGCCGTCCTTCGCCTTGACCCGGACCGGAACGGCCGAGGTGTCCAGGCGGAAGGACTTGCCGTCCGGATTCGCGTACGTCGTCGTGGACTCGGTCCGTTCACCGAGCACCTCGACGGGCTTGCCCGATGCGGCTGCCGCTTTGAGCGCCTTCTCGCCCTCATTCACCGGCAGCGCATCTGCAACGGCGGCTACCGGCGTGTACACCGAAGCGACACTCATCACCATGGCCAAGCCGAGCGTGGTCGCCACGGCATGACAAAGCCGCCGACCAAGGGTTGCAGACATTTTCTCCCATTTCATATGACGCGGAGATCTCCCCGGGCGCCGCGCCATGCCCTCACCAGCTATGGCGGTTGAACGTGAAAACGCATGGTGCTCGATCCGAACCTGTCCGCTTGATTTCGACAGGCGATCGACCGGGGTTTTCCTGACGGAATACCGGAGTGCTCAGCGAATGCCCGGCCCGTCGCCGGCAGCGCCGTCCGACAGACGCCAGGCGATGAGCTCGGGTGCGCGCTCAAGGGCGCGCAGACACGCTGCGCGAGCGGTGAGCATGGCCTCGGCTTCCGAGTTGGCGAGGGAGAAGAGAACCAGATCGATGCGATCGTCTCCCGCATCCGCCGTTGCGGTCACGTGCTCGATGCCGTCCGCAGGAGCAAAGTGGGCCGTAAGAAGGTCCCTGACATCGTTCGGGGCTGTGACTGATCCACAGGAGCCGATCAATTTGAATGTGATCATATACATGGCGACTTCCGGCGGGTTTGCCTTTCTCGCTCTGCATCGAAAGCGAAGCTACGGGTGGGCGATACCGTCTCGCGGCGCGCTCCATCCGTAGCCATCGCCGGCCAGCACTTGGTGCGTGCTGCTCCACCCGAAACCATCGCCCGCAGTCGTGTGCCGCGTTTCCGAGAGGCCGAGAACGAACACACCAGATCCGATGGCGGCGAGGAGTGCGGCGGGCACGAGCAGGCGTGCGGCGACGTAGGACATGAAGAACTCAACCCCAATAGGCGTGCTGGCCGACGGATTCATCTCATCTCCCCCATTCAGGGAAATGCCGTGTGCGATGGAGCAAGCCTGTCCGCGCCGTGAGCCGGTGTCACTAGTAGGCGAGTGGCGCCAAGGCGCCTGGCGCCTTGACGCCACCTGGGTGCCTGTCTGTAGCCAGACCACGCCAGGGCTCGAGCGTCAGGAGCGGAAGCAGTCGCTGGACGAAGTGGCAGGCGGCGGGGAGATACGTAGGCGGGTCAAGCAGTTCGCGGTATGGCGTCGGTGCGGCAGCACGCAGCCACCCGTACTCATACGCCCGCTCCCCCGAACAGTGGGTATGCATCGCAAATCGGTCGATCCGCCAGCCCGCGACTTTCTCCACGCACACCGCCTCAGCCCGCAACACTCCACCTTTTCAGGAAAAAATGCCTCCGAAAATTGCCTGCAACATCCTTTAGGATCAAGGCTTCGTATCGGGGGGATCTCATGTTGCAGTGGCTGGGCTTGTCTGCCCACGCAGAAGCTGTTTATCGGGCGATGCTCGAGCGACCTGACCACGGGGTGGCCGCCCTAGTCGCGGACACCGGACTGGACGAGCAGGCGACACGGAGCGCCCTCGACGAACTCGCCCGCCTCGCCCTACTCAAACCGTCGGGCCAGACGGGGGCCGGCCTCCGCCCGGTCAGCCCCGAAGTCGGACTCGCCACCCTGCTGGCCTCCGCCGAGGCGGAGATCGCTGAACGCCAGGCCCAGGTGGAAAGCGCCCGAGCGGAGATAGCGGCCATCGCCGCCGCCCACCTCGGCACGAGACTGTCCGACAGCGCCACCCGGCTCGAAGGCCTCGACGCGATCCGCACAAGACTGGAACAACTCCAGCGGACCACCCACTTCGAATGCCTGTCACTGAACCCCGGCGGTGCCCACCGCCCGGACGCCCGCAGCGCCGCCACTCCGCTCAACGAAGAGGCCCTGCGCCGCGGAGTCGTCATCCGAGCCGTGTGCCGCGACAGCTTCCGCAATGACCCCGACACCCTCGCGTACGCCCGATGGCTGACGGAGCGCGGTGGTCAGATGCGCACCATACCCACCGTGCCCATACAAATGATCATCATTGACCGCCGTGTCGCCATCATTCCCGTCGATCCCGAGAACCCCCGCGCGGGCGCACTCGAAATCCTCAGCCCGGGCATCGTCACCGCCCTCCGTGCACTGTTCGAGCAGTGCTGGTCCGCAGGTACACCCTTTGGGGCGCCTCCTCGCCCCGACTCCAACGGCTGCACCCCCACAGAACGAGCGCTCCTGGCCCTCGCCGCCGCGGGCGACACGGACGAAGCCGCGGCCCGCACGCTCTCCGTCTCCCCCCGCACCGTCAGCCGCATGATGTCCAACCTGATGGAGAGACTCGAGGCGGTCAGCAGATTCCAGGCAGGGGTGAACGCCACAAGGCGCGGATGGCTGTAGCGCCGATACAAGGCTGATAGCACGGCGCGGCGGCAGGGGGATGCCGTTTCCCCGGTCAAGCCCGGTCGTTCGGCGGATGGGTGTGGCGGACTTTCTGGCTGCGGATGACGTCTGGCCACTGCGGCTGCTCTCGTGCTCAAGGCTGGGCTTCTCCTGTCGGTGGCATGCCGTGAGGTGTTGCGAGAGTCAGGGACGGGGCCAGTTGAGGGCAGGCTTGCTGTCAGGAGAGGTGCGGCATCCACCTCACTCTCCTGTGGCACCGCCCGGCCGGTCCGGGCCTGAGCACGCTGCTCGACGGTATGGAACACCAGATGATCGACGATCTCGACCACGCTCGGACCGCCCTCCACACCAGGGCGCACGGGACCCGGACCACCTGGCGCCCGACCGCCGCCCCCAGCCAGGACGACGGACAATGGATCACCCCAACCCCGCACCAGCGGGGAACATCCGTCGCCCGGCCGGCCCGCACGCCATGCCCCGGCGCAGACCACGACCCGCTCCAGCATCTCCTCCCACCCGAACCCGCAGGCCCCGACATGGGCCAAGCCCAGCAAGCCACCCTTGTCCAGCGCCTGCACCAGATCGCCCACCCCCTGCACGCGGCAGCCCTGACCATCCACGCCCTCACCGGAACGAGCACAGTCCAACTGGCCCTGATCCGCGGCAGCGATGTGAACGAAACAGCGACCGTCATCAAGTCCACAACAGCACAGCCCACCGGCGCTGCCGTGTCCACCCCGTCCCCGGCTGGGCCCGCCCCCTGCTGTCAGCGGCAAAAACCTACGGCCGGTTCCAACAGCGGGATTCCGGCCAGGCCCTCTTCCCCCTCATCGGCAGCCGAGACTGCGAAGAACTCCGCCGGACCGCGGCAGGCATCCGCTACCGCTTACCCGCGACGCCGTAAAAAGAGACACCGGCCTCTGCCGCCACCGGCCTGACCTGCAGCAACCCCACACGCTGTACCGACCGGCAACCAACTGACCTGCACCATCACCAAAAACGTCAGCGCCGAACCAGCATCCACGTCCCCACACGACCACCAGACACAACCCGCTGAACAGCGACAACCCCAAATCCAACGACTGACATCACAACCCCGAACCACCACCGACAAAAAACTGCACGCCATCGCCCAGGCCCTGCTCCACCTCGCCCGACACCCGCAACCACAACCACTCCCCCATCCGGCCTGCGACCTCCAGACGGCACGAAAACCGCCCCCACTGCGTGTGCGCGCTCACCACCAACGGGGTACCGGTAGGCAGACGTTCAGCGAGGACCAGCGGTTACCGGCCACCGCACCGTCACCGACAGACCACCCCGGCCCGGTTCACCCGCCCGAGCACACGGTTCACCGGCGAAACGCCACTGCACCCCACCCCTGCCCCTGTCAGCCAATGGCTGCCGTCGGCCCCTCACCGAACCTAGGTACGTCCTCAAAGTCCCTGACTCTCCAGGTTCAGGCGGTGGGGGTGAGGTGGTGGGGGAACCGTATGCAGCAGGCGGCTGCGGCGCAGGCGGCGGCGAGCACCAGGGCGGCGCCGAGCAGGAGTGCGGAGTGGTAGCCGTGGCGCAGCAGCGGTGCGGCCAGCAGGGGGCCGAGGATCTGGCCGAGGCTGTAGCCGGTGGTGAGCAGGGCGATGGCGTGTGGGATGCGCAGATGGGTGCCGATGGCGAGGGCCATGGTGCTCACGCCCATGAAGGTGGCGCCGAACAGGATGGCGGCGGCGAGCGCGGGGACGCTGCCGGCGGACAGGGCGGGCAGGGCGATGCCGACGGCCTGGAGGGACAGGGAGATCGTCAGCAGGGCCGGGCGGGACATGCGGCGGGCCAGGCGCATCCACAGGGCGCACGAGGGCAGCGCGGCCAGGCCGACCACGATCCAGGCGCCGCTGCTGATCCAGCCGGGTGCACCCTGCTGGAGGGCGGCGACCAGGAAGGTCCCGGCGATGATGTAGCCGATGCCCTCCAGGAGGTAGCTGGCCAGCAGGGCGGTAAACCAGCGCCGGGTGCGCGGCCGTTCGGCCGGCACCGTCGCGGCGGGAGCCGCAGTGCGGGGCGCCAGGCCCCAGGCGGCGGCGGTGAGGAGCACGGTGAGCGCGGCGCAGGCCGACCAGGCCGCCTGCCAGGAGCCGGCCTGCTGCACGGCGACCACCGTCATCCCGGAAAGGGCGATTCCCGCGCCGACCCCGCCGAAGGCCCAGCCGGTCATGTGCTCGGCGTGCGCGGCGAGCCCTGCCAGCATGGCGCTCGTCGCGATCATGAAGACGAGGGCGCTGGCCGCGCCCGCTATCAGTCGCAGCGCCCACCATGCGCCGTCGTCGTGGGTCAGGGGCATCAGGGCGAGGGACACCGTGAGGACCAGCAGCCCGACGCGCAGGGCGGTCGCCGACCGTAGTAGCGCGGGGGCGGCGATGCCGAGCAGGGCGCCGGCCAGGTAGCCGAGGTAGTTCGCGGTGGCCAGCGAGGCTCCCAGGCTGTTCGATATCCCGGCCTGGGCGTGCATGAGCGGCATGATCGGTGTGTACGCGAACCGGCCCACACCCATCGCGGCGGCCAGGGCCGCCGCGCCGCGCAGCACGGTCGGCCACGGGGAGTCGGCCCGCGCTGTGGCGCGGGTGTGGTGGGGCTGTGCGAGCGCCTGTTTCATGGTCGCTTTCTTTCGCGGGCATCCCCGTGCGCGAGGCTTCCCCATCGACGCTAGGCCGCGCGCACAGTGAGCGGAAATGCCGGTTACGCTGCATTCATGTTCCCCAGGCATAGTGCGAGGCGACGGTGACCGCGCCCGGCGGCGCAAGCGCATCCGGCATCGAGCTGCGGCACCTGCGGGCGTTCGCCGCGGTGGCCAGGCGCCGCTCGTTCACCCGGGCCGCCGAGGAACTGCTGATCACGCAGCCGGCCCTGAGCCGCACCGTTGCCCAGTTGGAAGCGGCCCTCGGGGTGCGGCTGCTCGACCGCTCGTCTCGCGGCGTCGCGCTCACCGGCACCGGCGCCGAGTTCCTCGTCCACGTGGAGCGGACCTTGGCCGCGTTCGACGCGGCCCTGGCCGCGGCCCGTCACGAGTTGCGCCTCAGGCTCGGTTTCAGCTGGCTGCTGCCCGATCCCTGGGCCCAGCGCGCCATCGCCCGCTTCGAGCGCGACAGCGGGGCACAGGTCGAGCTGGTGCGCTGCGACGATCCGCTGGACGCCCTCGACCGCCAGGGTGTCGACGTGGCCCTGGTGCGCGGCGGCAGACCGGTCGGGACCGCCGTGCGCACGGTGCACTTGTACGACGAGCAGCGCGTCGCCGTCCGTGCTCGGGAGGAAGCCCCCGGCGGCGGGCCGCGGTCCTCCCCCGGCCCTCCCTCCAAGGCCATGGCCGGCGCTGTGCGCTGGCAGGACGCCGCCGAGTGGACACTGGTCGTCAACACCGCCAGCGGCACCACCGGCCCCTGGTGTTGGCCGAACGGGGACGGCCCGCGTCGGTACGTGGAGACCGCGAATTTCGACGAGTGGCTCGAATCTGTGGCGGCGGGACGCGGTCTCGGCATCGTCCCCGACGTCGCCGAACGCCGCATCCACCACCCCGCGCTGCGCTTTTGGCCGTTGACCGGCGCACCGCCCAGCCCGGTCCGCCTCGCCTACCGCCCAGAAGCAGGAACCGGCTCCGCGCTGCTGCGCCGCTTCCTCGACGCTGCACTCGAAGCAGCCGCGACCTGTACCCATGCGGGTGGGGCATAGCCACAGCCGGAACGGCATTTCCGCTTGCGCCTGTCATCTCCCTACGGTCGACCGCGAGGGATGGGACGGCCCGGACCACCTGGCGCCCCGGACCACCCCTCCCCTCCCTGCCCCGAACCAAGGAGCTGCAGCAGCATGGCGTCGTCCTCCCCCCTTCTTCCCCGTCACGAGGGCTCGGCCCTGGTGGTCGGCGGGCCCACGACCGTTCTCGACCTCGGCGGGCTCCGCATCGTCTCCGACCCGACCTTCGACGCCCCGGGCCCACACGGTTACCTGACCAAGACCGAGGGCCCGGCCCTTGCCGGGGAACGGCTCGCCGACGTCGACCTGGTCCTGGTCAGCCACGACAACCACGCCGACAACTTCGACGACCGCGGCCGCGTCTTCGCACTGGCCGCCCCACTGCTGCTCACCACCACGGGCGGCGCCGACCGGCTCGGCGCAGGCGCGAAGGGCCTGGCCGCCTGGGACACCCACACCCTCGCCCGCCCGGATGGCGGCGAGCTGACCGTCACCGCCGTGCCGGCCGTCCACGGCCCCGAAGACGGCGAGCGCGACCCGGACGGCGAGGTCAACTGCCAGGTCGTCGGCTTCGTCCTCGCCGGAGACGGGCTGCCCAGCGTCTACATCAGCGGCGACAACGCCTCCCTCCGCACCGTCACCGAGATCGCCCGCCGCACCCCGCGCATCGACGCGACCGTCCTCCACGCCGGCGCCGCCCGCGTCCCCGGCAAGTTCCGCGAACGCCCGGTCAGCCTCGACAGCGTCCGCGCCGCCGCGGCCGCCGCGATCCTCGGAGCCCCCGTCAACATCCCCGCCCACTACACCGGCTGGGCCCACTTCACCGAAGGCCGCGACGCCATCGAGCACGCCTTCGACGACGCCGGCCTCACCTCCGTCCTGCGCATCGCCGACCACGGCACCTGGCTCTCCCTCAAGCCCTGACCGACCCTCACCCGCAGGAGCTGCTCGCCATGCCGGTACGCCGTGCGACCCGGCCGTGCTCGCTGCGTTCATCAACCTTCGTGTCCTGAACTCCGATCGGGGCGCGGCGGTGGGCATCTGGCTGAAGAGCGCGCGGGCCGCCGTGCGGGAAGGCCCGCGAGATCGAGCAGCGGCGTGCGGAGGGGCTGCCGCGCGCGTTCCCGCCTCGTACGCCACACGGCGCCCCTGTGGCCTATGGCTGCGGAACAGCAGGGTGGCGTGTGGTCATGGCGTGAGGCGGTTGAAGACAGCTGAGGCGAGTGCTGCGTCGAGTGCTCCGACACCGGTGAGGTCGGCGACGGTGATCGCGGTATCCGGTCGGTCGGGGGGTGTTTTGAGGAGGAGGCCGGCTGCGATGTCGCTGTCCTGCGCGGTGGCGCCGGCGCGGACGGCGTGGCCGAAGTCGCCGTGGTGGAGGCACTGGGTGTGGTCGTCGGTCGCGATGAGCTGGGCGCGGTGGAAGAGCTCCGGCGGCAGTTCGTTCTTGTGAGGCGTGTCCGTGCCGATGCCGGTCACGTGGGTGCCCTCGTGGACGTCGGCGGCGTCGAGGACGGGTGCTGTCGCCGGTGTGGTGGTGATGATCATGTCGGAGCCGGCGGCCTGCTGTGCGGACGCGGGTCGGGCCGGCAGGCCGTTCTTGTGGAGTTCCTCGCACAGGGCTGTGGCGTTGTGCGGGTTGCGGCCGTGGACGAGGATCTGGCTGATGGGGCGGAGTTCGGCCAGCCAGACGGCCTGGAGGAGGGCCTGTTCGCCGGTGCCGAAGAGGCCCAGGGTGAGGGCGGTGGGCCGGGCCATGGCATGGGTGACCAGTGCGCCCGCGGCGGCGGTGCGCCAGGCGGTGAGCAGGCCGCGGTCGTTGAGGATGGCCCGTATCTGCCCGGTGTCGGCGCTGATGACGCAGACCAGGCCGTGATGGTGGGACGGCATGCCGAGGCCGGGGTGGCGGTTGAAGCCGGTCGCTATCTTGACGGTGAAGTCGGCGGTGTCGGTGATCCAGCCGGCTTTCACGTGGCAGTCCCCGCCTGCTTTGGGGAAGTCCATGTGCAGGGGCGGCGGGACGCTGGTTCGCCCTTCGGCGTGGGCGATGAGAGCGTCACGGACGCTCTCCAGGACGATCTCGGGGGTGGCGGCCGTCTCGATGGCGACCAGGCCGAAGACGGGCAGAGTGGTCATCATCGGCGTGTCCGCATCCCGTGCGCGAAGGCTACGGTCTCGACGGCCTGGTGGCTCGGGGTCACCACCGCCGCGTGGTCCCCGGCGTCGGGCAGGACGTTCATCGCCAGGTAGAAGGCCTCCTCGGCTCCCGCGAAACAGATCACGTCGTCCGCGCCGGCGTTCTCGTGCCTCTGGGCGATCACCTCACGCAGGGCCGGATCGCCGAAGGTCTCCGTGTATCCGATGGGCTGGTTCTCGAAGGCCACCCGGGCCTTGTCGTCGGCCGGCGAGAGGAGCTCGCCCAGCGTCATGGTCCGGACGTCGGAGGCGGTCAGATGGTGGCGGGCGGTGAACTCCCAGCGGGAGAAGTACGTTTCCAGACGGAAGTCGGGCAGCCGGGCCATGTCCGGTCCTTCGCATTCGGTGATCTGAGCCCGGCCTGCAGGCCGCAGAACGGGACACCCTCAGAGCAGTGGCGACAACGGGAGCGGCGCGGCGGACCGCGAACCCCGGCCCCGTCCAGCCGACAGCCGATAACGGCCAGAAGGCCAGGCGGATCATGCGTTCAACGGGGTGCCCCGTCTCGCGGACGTAGTCGCCGGTGATGTGAGGGGAAACGCGCGGACCGGTCCTGCTCGGACAACGGCTCCGGGCGCCGCGCCATAGGGGCGCCGCAGACGGACAGGACCGCAGCGGCCTGTCCGCCTGCGGGCGTCCGGTCCAGATTGATGCACACCACGGCCGCCGGCCGGCCCCGCGGATCGCGCAGGACCGGCCGGCGGTGTTCAGGGGGCGATGGGGAGGTCCGCCCAGTGGGCCGCGCCGCGGGGAAGGGCGCGTTCGCCGTGCGCGGTCGCCAGCAGAGCGACGATGAGGCCGCCGCGGCCGTGCTCCTCCGGGTCGCGGCCGGCGGCCCGGGCACGGTCTTCGGGGGTGGGGCCGCCGTCGTCGACCTCGATGCGCAGGGCGCCGGACTCCGCGCGTTGCTCAAGGTGGAGGACGACGGGGGGCAGGGCGTGTTCGACGGCATTGGTGACGAGTTCGGATACGACGAGCAGGACCACGTCGGCCGTGTCGACGTCCGTGCCCCACGCGTCGAGGAGAGTGCGGGCGATGCGGCGCGCCGTGCCGGCGGACTCCGGACGGTGCGGAAGGCTCCAGGCGCAGGCCGCCTCCCCGGTGCAGACCGCCGGAAGGACGCCGGACGTGGCATACGGCGCAGGGCCGGCGGCTACTCGGGCGGTGGCGGCGTACATGGGGGTCTCCTCAGCGGGGGCGGCCGGCGCCGCCGGTGTGGTGGCGCCGGGCTGCCCTGGCGGTCAGGCTGCCTTGAGCTGCGCGGCTATCCTCACCACGCGCTGGGCCTGGTGACGGGCGGCGGCTCGGGTGGTGTCGTCCACCGGCTTCGTGCCCTGACCGTCCACGTGCGAGGTGCCGTACGGGTTGCCGTCGGCGAACTTCACCGGGTCCGTGAATCCGGGGGCGACCACGATGCCGCCGAAGTGGTGGACGCTGGTGTAGAGCGCCTGGAGCGTGGTCTCCTGGCCGGCGTGGGCGGTCGCGGACGAGGTGAAGCCGCTGTAGACCTTGTCGGCCAGCTTCCCCTGCGCCCACAGCCCGCCGAGGGTGTCGATGAACTGCTTGAGCTGCGAGGAGATGTTGCCGAACCGGGTGGCGGATCCGAACAGGACGGCGTCGGCCCACTCGATGTCCTCGGGTGTCGCCTCGGGGACATCCGCGGTGGCGGCGTGGTTGGCCGCCCACGCCGAATTGGCCTCTATGGCCGACTGCGGGGCCAGCTCGGCGGCCTTCACCAGGCGGACCTCGGCACCCGCCTTCACCCCGGCATCGCGCAGTTCCTTGGCGATCTCGGTAATGGTGCCGGTGGAGGAGTAGAAGACGATCGAGAGCTTGACGGGGGTGGCCACGGCAGCGGCTCCGTTCCTTGTCGAGACTGTGAATGCGATGACATCGACTAGACGACCGGTCGACTAACCCAAAGTAGACGACCGGTCCAGCCGTAGTCAAGGTCGGACGCCACGGTCGCGGCGGGAGCGGTGGGGGGTGGGGCCCGCCGGGCGGCGGCGAGCCCCACCCCTACGGGGTTCAGGCGGTGACAGCAGCCCTTCCCGGGTCATTGGGGTGGGGCTGCAGGGCCGTCACCACCGAGGCCATCCACGGCCAGAGCGGCAGCGTGCCGAGCACCTCGCCGTACAGCTCATCCTCGTCGGCGGCCCGCCACAGGCCGATGCTGCGCAGTTCACCCACCGGGCGCCACAACCGGACGAGGTGGCCGGCCGCGGCCAGCTCCCCGGCCCTTACGGATTCCTCGGCGCGGCGACGGTCGACCTCCGCGGGGTCGATGCCCTCGGGAACGGTGGTGGTGAGTTCGACCAGGAACTCCTTCATGGCAGCTTCTCCTTCTCTCTGTGGGGCCTGCCGGCCCCCTCGCGACGACGTGCGGGAGGCAGGGGCCGCATCACGCGCGTTCCGCAGGCGCACACTCTGCCGCCCGACGGAAGACACGCCTTTTGAAATAACTCGACCGGTCGTCTACTTTGACATAGACGACCGCCCGGCTACCAGTCGGGCAACGCTCGTCCCCCTTGAAGGAGGTCAGGTCGCCATGAGCACGCAGGTTCAGAAGGTCGCGGTCGTCACGGGTGCGTCCCAGGGCATCGGCGCCGGGCTTGTCACCGCCTACCGCAAGCTGGGCTACGGCGTCGTCGCCACCTCTCGCCACATCCCTGCGTCGGACGACCCCGACATCGTCACCGTCCAGGGCGACATCGCCGACCGCACGACCGCGGAGCGCGTCATCTCCGCCGGCGTCGAGCGGTTCGGCCGTATCGACACGCTGGTCAACAATGCGGGGATCTTCGTCGCGAAGCCCTTCACCAATTACACCGAGGACGACTACGAGGCGGTGCTCGGCGTGAACCTGGACGGCTTCTTCCGCATCACCCAGCTCGCGGTGCAGCGCATGCTGGAGCAGGGCGGCGGCCACGTCGTGCAGATCACGAGCACCCTCGCCGACCGGGCCAGCTCCAGCGTGACCTCCGTACTCGCCTCCCTGACCAAGGGAGGACTGCAGTCCGCGACGAAGGCGCTGGCCATCGAGTACGCCGGCCGCGGCATACGCAGCAACGCCGTGGCGCTGGGCGTCGTCAAGACACCCATGCACTCCGAGGAGCATCACGCGGCACTCGCGGGACTGCATCCGCTCGGCCGCATGGGCGAGGTGAGCGACATCGTCGACGCGGTCGTCTACCTCGAGAACGCCCCGTTCGTCACGGGCGAGATCCTCCACGTCGACGGCGGCCAGAACGCCGGCTCCTGAAAGTCGGGCACTCACCGCCGACGCGCCGCCGCGGGCCGTGGCGGGACGTGCCGGGTCGCCCCGGAACCGGCTGCCGACGGGCCCGCCCGGCCGACGGCGAACCGCCCGTCGCACTCGGGGCCCGGGCGGCCCGGGCGGGCCACAACCCACCCCGGGCCGCACCCGTTCCCCGCTTCACGAAGGAGAGAGGACACGCCATGGGTTCGCTGCTCAGCGCTCTTGCCGTGGACAACCCGGTGCTGGCCGCGCCGATGGCCGGCGGCCCCACCACCCCCGCACTGGTCGTGGCGGCGGCCCGGGCGAGCGGGCTGGGGTTCCTCGCCGGCGGATACAAGACCGCCGACACGCTGGCCGGGCAGATCGCCGAGGTCCGACGCCACGGCGTCGCCTTCGGCGTCAACCTCTTCGCGCCCAATCCCCTGCCGGTCGATCCGGAGGTCTTCCGGCGCTATGCCGCCGCGATCGCCCCCGAAGGCCGGGCCCACGGACTCGACGTCCGGGAAGTGGGAATCGTCGAGGACGACGACCACTGGTCGGACAAGATCGACTTGTTGCTGTCCGTACCGGTTCCGGTCGTCAGCTTCACCTTCGCCGTCCCGGACCAAGCCGTCATCGCGGCGCTGCGCGCTGCCGGAACCCTGGTCGTCCAGACGGTCACTTCGGCGGCGGAGGCCCGCCTGGCCGCGGACGCGGGCGTCGACGCACTGGCCGTGCAGGCGTCGGCCGCCGGAGGGCATTCCGGCACGCTCACCCCTGAGTGGATTCCGGCCCCCGTCCCCCTGGCCGAGCTGCTGGGGCGGATCCGGGAGGCGGTGTCGCTGCCGCTCGTCGCCGCGGGCGGGCTGGCCACCCCTGCCGCCGTGGCCGAGGCGCTGCGCGCCGGGGCGGAGGCGGTCATGGTCGGCACGGTCCTGCTGCGGGCGGACGAAGCCGGCACCTCACTCCCCCACAGGGCCGCCCTGGCCGACCCGCAGCGCCGCGGGACCGTGGTGACGAGGGCGTTCACGGGCCGGCCCGCGCGGGCTCTGGCCAACCGGTTCACCGACCGCTACAGCCACCTCGCCCCCTCCGGCTATCCCGCCCTGCACCATCTGACCAGGCCGATGCGCCAGGCCGCCGCCGCGGTCGGCGACCCCGAGCCGATCAGCCTGTGGGCCGGTACCGGGTACCGGCAGGCCACGGCCGAGCCCGCCGCCGAGATCCTGCGCAGACTGGCCTCCCACACCTGAACACTCCCAGCGCCCCGCGCACGCCGAAGCGCCGGCGGTCCGGGCTCGGTGTCGACGCAGCTCCGGCGCTCCGCGCACGGGCCCGTCGGCAGCGGACCGGGACTCACGCCCCGGCCGCTGCCTCCTGCGGGATCCGTGCCCCCAGCAGGGCCAGGCAGTTCGCCCAGAGAACGCTCAGCTGGGACGTGTTGTTGTAGAGCTTGGCGAGCAGCACCTGTCCTTCGAGCTGAGCCACGACCGCTCGCGCCGCCTCATGCGTGTCGGCGACACCGACCTCGCCCCGCTCGCGCGCCTCGGCGACGACCGACTCCACCAGGCCGACCTGGGCGTCGAAGATCTCCTGAAGGCACAGGCGGATCGCCTCGGTCTGGTTGCTCAGCTCGAGCGTGAGGTTCCCGAACAGGCAGCCGGAGACGGTGCCGCAGCTCTTCTGCCCCGCCCGCTGGGTCGCCTCGGTCTCCTCGAAGAGCTGGCGCAGTCGCTGCAGGGGCTCGGCGTCGCCGTGCAGAACGCGGGTCCACTCGCGGCGCTGGGCGGCCCAGTGCTCGTCGAGCACGGTCAGCGCCAGAGCCTCTTTGGACTCGAAGAAGTAGTAGAAGCTCCCCTTGGGCACCCCGGCCGTCTTGCAGATCTCGGCCACGCCCAGCGCCGAGTAACCACGCAGCTCGATGAGCGACTGCGTGGTGCTGATGATCTTCTCTCTGGCGTCACTGGTCCGTCCCATGCTTGCCAGTATACGACCGCTCGTCTACATTCTCACTAGACCGGTCGTCTACGGGGGTGGGGAATCAGGTCGCCCGCATTGCGCGACCACGCACGGTGGGGCCCCGCGCGCCCACGCCCGTCCACGCCCGTCCACAGATGAGAGCTGAAGCAATGAGTCATCCGATGCAGGACGTCCTTCGGCGCTGGAAGGCCGCTTTCGACGCCCATCAGCCCGACGCCATGGCCGATCTCTTCACACCCGACGCCCTCTTCCAGGGCTTCGGACCCGCCGTCCTCACCGGCCGGGACGCGGTACGGGACTACTACGAAGCCGTACCACCCGGCCGCAGGGCCGACGTGACGGTCCTGCACAGCTACACGATCGGAGAGCAGGCCGCCGGAGGCTTCGCGGACGTCACGTTCGGCGACGCGCACGGCTGGGAGGCCCACGTGCACCTGTCGCTGGTGCTCCACCTCCACGACACCGGCTGGAAGATCCAGCAGTACCACGTCTCCCGCGTCGAGGACGAACACCAGTAGTCCAGCAGCACTCGCCATCCGGTCAGAGGCGCCGCAGGAAGTGCAGCATGGTGACGCCCAGCAGCAAGGCACCCAGGACGCGGACTGCGCGCGATTCGTCGCCGAAGGCTCCAGGGCGTCACCTCGAGGACGGCGGCACTCGCGCCGACCGGCTCGAGGTCGAACCTCGGGCAGCCGGCCCGAGCCCCAGGCTCCTCTCGCTCGGTCCGGTCCACCGCCGGGCCCCGCCGACGCTCGATGGTCACCACTCACCGATGTACCGGCAGCGCGCCGCCGGATCCATCCACGTCGGCAGGAGCCCGGCGCCGACGGTCAGGCGCGAAGGCGGCTGTGGGGGCCGTCCTTATCCCCGGCCGTTTCGTCGTTGAACCAGTAGTCGCCGGCGGCCAGGTAGCGGAACCCGGCCGGGCCCTGCCACCTCCCCCGGATCTGCCGGACCACTCCGGGCGCGCCCGTGGTGGCGGTATCGCGCCGGCGGGCGGGCCAGGCCGGCGGCACCCGAAGGCCGCCCGATCCCGACCGGAACCGGTCGCTCACCCGAACCTCGCCGAGCACCGCAAGCGACACGGTGGCGGGCGTGGTCGGCCGGTTCGCCGATGCCCGAACTCCCCAGCCGCCGGCCCGGCCAGTGCGTCGGCGTCCGCCTCGGTGGACCAGCCGGACAAGCGATCCTCCCCTCCACCTCGTCCTCCAGGACCAGCCTCGGGGCATCGAGCCGGAATCGGCGCTTTGCGCCCCCGGCGCCGGCCACGTTCCGTGGTGCCGACCAGGAGTCGCTCGTGGGCCGTGCGCCCGTCCGTCCCATGCGGCCAACCATCACGCGTCCGACTCCGGAGCAAAAATAGTCGACCGGTCGGCTACACTGAGGTGGAGCCGACTTGGGCTCCAAAACATTGACAGGAGAAGGACATGCCTTCGATCTTGATCGTGCTGACCGGTGCCCGGCACTGGACGCTGAAGGACGGCACCGCGCACCCGACGGGGTTCTGGGGGGAGGAGTTCATCGAGTCGCACCGGGCCTTCACCGCGGCCGGCGCCCAGGTGACTCTGGCCACGCCCGGAGGGGTGCGGCCGGTCGTGGACGAGCTGAGCCTGGCCCCGGCGATGAACGGTGGTGACGAGGCCAAGGTCGCCGGCTTCCGCGCCTACCTCGCCGAGGTCGACGGGTTCCTCGCCGCGCCTCGGCGGCTGGAAGACATGAATCCCGCGGACTATGACGCCGTGTTCGTGCCCGGCGGGCACGGACCGATGCAGGACCTGGCCGTCAGCGACACGCTCGGCCGGCTGCTGGTTTCGCTGCTCGACACTCCCGGCAAGGTGGTGGCCTCGGTCTGCCACGGCCCGGCCGGTTTCCTCGCCGCCGGCCGCGCCGACGGCAGCTGGGCCTTCGCCGGCCGGCACCTGACCGCGTTCACCAACGACGAGGAAACCCAAGCCGGTTTCGCGGACAAGGCCCCCTGGCTGCTGGAGGACCGGCTGCGCGCGGCCGGTGCCAAGTTCGACGCCGGCGCCTCGTGGGGCAGCCACGTCATCGTCGACGGCAACCTGGTGACCGGACAGAACCCCGGCTCCACCATCGACGCCGCCCACCGCGTGCTCGAGCTGCTCGCCTGACCACGCCCATGGCGCAGGGGGTGCCGCGGCGAGAGCGACCCGCTCGCGCCGCGGCACCCCCTGCCCAGGTCACCGGTTCGACACGCAGTACCCCATCGCGCAGGACCCGTTCGGCGATGGCGTCGGACACCGTCGTGGCGGGCGCGGCGGTGTCCGACGCCGGCGATCCGGGCTCCTTCGGTGGTCGCCACCTGCAGCCCCGACCAGCTCGACGCCACGATCGGTGCGCTGGGGCCGTGTGGTGGGGCCGACGTCGAGTTGCTCATGGGGTGGGGTACGTGGAGCTGGATCGTCCCGGACGGGTTGTGGGAGATCGTGTAGCCGTCGATCCCGCCGTTCTGTGCGGCCGCAAGGCGGCGGGCACACGGGACACGCCTGATGAGACGCTGTTCGCCGCGATCATCCAGGTGCTGGTCAGCGGCTGTGCCCGGCGGGCGATGCCGCACTGCTTCGAGATATGGAAGCCGACAGCCCACCACCGGTTCCTGACCTGATCGAGAGCCGGAGCGTGGGGCCGGCTGCAGGAGGAGATCCTGCACCGTCTCGACGACGCCGGCCTCCCGCGTCGTCCTCGACTCAACCCACGGGCCAAAGTGGGGGGCGCACTCACAGGTCCGAGCCCCATGGGCCGAGGCGAACCGGGTTCCAGGATGCACGTCCTGTCGGACGCGGCCGGACTGCCCGTCGCCGGGGTCTCGGCCGCCGACACCCACGACAGCCGGGCCTTGAAGCCTATGGTGCTCGGTCACCCAACGAGACACGCCCCCAACCGCGGCCGCCACTTCAAGCCTCAACGCCTGCATGCCTGCATGCCTGCACGGCCTACGACATCCCTGAACTGCGAGATGGCTTCGCGGCAAACGGATCGGGGGCTATCGCCCGCAAAGGCGTCGAGTCCAGCGAACGGCTGGGGCGGCGCCGGTGGGTGATCGAGCGGACCATGTCCTGGCTGACCGGCTCCGCCGACTCAACCACCGACGAGCCCCGCCCCCGCAACTGCCTGGCCTTTCCCGGTCTCGCCGCCGCCCTGTGCTGCTACAAACGGCTCGTCCGCCTCACCGCACAGGGCACGGTCTAAGCCGCTGATCGGTCAGCCCAGGCCTCTTCCAGTGCCCGAGTGAACATCTCGGCCCGCTGAACGCCGCTGACCTTGTAGCGCCGGTTCAGCACGAAAAAGGGCACACCGCTCGCGCCCAGTTCAGCAGCCAGTCGCTCGTCGGCCCGCACCTCTTCGGCGTACGCATCCGGGTTGTCGAGCACCTCTCGCGCCTCCGCCTCGTTCAGCCCCGCCTCGACGGCCAAGCCGGCCAGGGTCCCCCTGTCATAGACCGAGCGCTCGTCCGCGAAGTTCGCCCGAAAGGCGAGATCCAGCATTTCGGCCTGAAGGCCGCGGGTCTTGGCGAAATGGATGAGACGGTGGATGTCGAAGGTGTTACCGAAGACGCGTCCTCCGATGCGGTACGCAAGCCCCGCGGACCGCGCCAGCGCCGAGGCCTGCTCCTCCCTGGCGATCTGCTGCTCGCGGGTACGCCCGTACTGCGCCGCGACGGCGTCGATGATCGGTACCGTGCCGTTCTCGGCCTGCGGATTGAGCTCGAACGACCGGTGCACCACCTGCACCTGATCACGGTGCGTGAAAGCGGCAAGCCCTATCTCAAAGTGCGCTTTGCCGATGTAACACCAGGGGCAGGCTATGTCAGTCCAGATCTCGACGCGCATGTGTGGCAACTCCCTGTATTCCAGGGCCGCACGGGTACATGAACCCGCAGCACGGAGCGAGGTCGCGGTGCAATCCGATCCGGCTGAGCCCCGCCCGCACCATAATCCGGCCCGCTAGACGATCGACCCAAAGAATAGACGACCGACCATCTAGTTGCAATCGCGGCAGGCAAAGGCCCTCCGTACCGCTCAAGCCCTGCCTGAGCTCCCCGCGACCCGCTCTCCGGTCGCGCAGGGCAGGGGCCTCAGCGGCGGCCACCGCCAGGAGGTCACCGGGAGCGGCGACATCACCGGGCCGCGCGGGACAGTGCCGAAGGAGCCGTCGGGCGTCGACATCGCCACCGACCGGCCGACCTGCGGACTCGGCGGCCCGGTCGGCGGTCACCTTGGCCGTGACGCTCCCCGGCGAGGCGGGCGGGAAGGAGACGCCGGCCATCACCGCCACCGGCGGCGGGAGCGGGTCATGAGCCGTGACCTCGGCTTCGGTCACGAGGCTCACCCGTGACTCGGCCGTCTGGTTCGCGATGTCGCCTCCGGCGCCGAAGGCCTGCTGATGGCCGTGGTGGTTGAGGAAGTCGCCACCCACGACGGACCGCGCTGGACCCGTACACCGGGCCCGGTTCGCTGCCGCCGACCAGTACACCCGCCGCGCCCGCGTGCGCGTCCCCGAAGTCCACCGCCCACCAGTCCCAAGACACCAGCGCACCCCTCTCCAACGTCCCTGCGGACAGGCTGGCCGGATCCCGTCTGCGACCCTGCCCCGTCCACGCACGCGCCCATGCCCGGGCGGCCCCGACAACCAGTGCAGTTGGGTACCGGGCTTCGCGACACGTCCCGAAAACACAACACCAGATAGGGTTAAATCCAACATCTAGATGGGGCTAATTTTGCTAGGGTTCGGGGTGGAGGTGGGCCATGCCGAGCCAGGAAGAACTGTTCGACGCGGTGGACGCACTGCTGGAAGGCGAGCCGCAGTTGCCGTCTCCGGCGGAGCGGGCGCGACTGCGTGAAGCGGCCGGTGTCACGCAGGCGCGGCTTGCGGCCGCGTTGAAGTCGACGCCGCAGACGGTGAAGAACTGGGAGAACGGCCGCTCCGAGCCGCGCCCGCCGCGCCTGCAGGCCTATCTGCGGCTGCTGGACGGCTGGGCCGAGCGGTACCCCGCGCCGGCCGCCGCCCCTGTGCCCGGATCCGCTCCGGTTCCGGAGGCGTTCACCGGCCCGGTGGAGCAACCCGCGGAGCGCGCCCCAGCCGCCGTCGCCACTGCACCGGATCCGGTTGTGAAGGCGCCGGTGGAGGTGGCCGGGCCGTCGGCGACGTCGCGCCGCCCGGCCAGGAAAGCCGCCCCGCAGACGCCCGCCGACCCGCGGTTCCCCCACGGGCCGCTCGTGGTCCTGGACGGTGACGGGAGCGCGTACGGCGTGGACGGGATCGTGCTGGACTGCCCGGCCACCACCGTTGCGCAGTTGGTGGAGTGGACGCTGAAGGAGTCCGGGCTCGGTACGCCGCGCCTGAACCGCAACGGCAAGGACTCCGACCCGCTGGTCGTCCTCACCGCGGCCGCCGCCGTACGGCTGGGCCTGCCCGAGCGGCTGGAGGGGCATGAGCAGCGGCGCTCCCTGCGCCTGGAGGACGACCACCGGGTCGTCACGCAGCTCGCGAAGGCGAAGTGGAAGCTGACGCAGCGCGGCTTCGGCCCCTGGGCGCGCATCTACCGGCCCGCGCAGGCCGGTCGGCGTCAGTGCGTGCAGCTCGCCGTCTTGTCCTGGGACGCGCTGGATGCGCGGTCCTGGCCGGGGGTGGCGGAGATGGGGCCGGCCGAGGTCGCCCGTGTGCTGGTTACGTATGCGGCCCGGGTGATCACCCCGCGCGGCTCCACCGCCACCTCCGGGCTGGAGCTGATGACCGCGCTGCGGCCGCCGACCCGCGCCGTGAAGAACGAGACCACCGGCGCGTGGGAGTCCGCTTACAACCCGGGCTCGCTCGGCACCGAGCCGATGGACCCCGCCCCGCCAGAGGCGCCGGCCGAACATCCCGCCGCGCAGGGGTGGACGGGTGGGTTCCTGGACGAGGAGGCGTTCCAGTGGGTGCGGGACCCGCAGTTGCTGTCGGATGAGGAGTGTCTGCTGCCGTACGCGGTCGGCCTGGACCTGAACACCGCGTTCCTCGCCGCGGCCGCGCGTCTGGTCGTCGGCCTGTCCGCACCCGACCACTTCCACGCGCCGAAGTTCAACAAGAAGATCCCCGGCAGCTGGCTGGTGGACCTGTCCGGGATCGAGCTGGACCCGCGCCTGCCGTCGCCGTTCACGCCGTCCGGCCGGCGGCCGACCGGGCCGGCCTGGTACCAGACCCACACCCTCGCCTACGCCCAGGAGCTCGGCCACGATGTCACCCCCATCGAGGCGTTCCTACGGCGGGAGACGGGTGCGTACCTGGATCCGTGGCACGACCGCCTCAAGACCGCCTACGCCGACACCCTCGCCGACCTCGGTGTGACCGCCGATCTGGACGACCGGCAGTTCCTCGCCGCGATGGAGCACCACAAGGACGTCGACCCCGGGATGGCGGCCGTCCTCACCGCGATCAAGGCGACCGTCAAGGGCGGCATCGGCAAGCTCCGCGAACGCCCTCAGGGCCGCCACTACCGCGACGGGGAGCGGTGGCCGGCGCTGGAGCGGCCGACCTGGCGGCCCGACATCCGGGCTGCGGTCATTGCCAAGGCGCGGGTCAACATGCACCGCAAGATGGCCAACGTCGCGAAGGTCACCGGCCGGTACCCGCTCGGTGTGCTGTCCGACTGCGTCGTCTACGCGAGCCCCGGACCGTCCCCGCTCGACTTCCTGCCGTACACCACCTCCGGCAAGCCCCTCCCCGGAGCCTTCCGCCTCGGGACCACGCCCGGCCTCGCCAAGGTCGAAGGCGTCCAGGAGATGGCGTGGGCCGTCGACCTCATGGAGAAGGGGCTCAACCCGGCCCGGCACATCAAGGGCGGCGACGCCGTCACGGACGAAGGAGAGTAGAGACCGTGGGGGACATCGACGACGCCCTGGAACGCGCGGACCACGAGACCTTCACGCGGGAGCCGCCCAAGACGCTGAAGGGGCGCATCAACTTCCTGATGGGCAAGCTGAAAACCACCAAGGCCGTGGCCGCCGAGCTCGGCGTCAGCCAGCGCTCCGTCGAGCGCTACCGCACCGGGGAACGCAAAACCCCGCCCACGGCGATCACCGACCGGATCGACACCGCCGTACGGGCCCGCTGGCAGCCTGTGGTGCGCATCCGCCGCCGGAAGGAAGCCGCCACCCGCACCGGGATCACGGTGGAGACGCGGGCACGGTTCGGGTACACCGCGCCCGTCGGCACCACCGACGACGGACGCATGCGACGCCTCACCGTCCACCTCCCCCCGGCTTACGCGCAGCGCCTGTTCGACGCCCAGCAGCACGGTGCCCAGGATCCGGAACTGCGCGCGATCGTCGCCGAGGGCCTGCAGGACATCTACTTCAAGGACGGCGGAACCCGCGCCGACCAGCTCGGAGTCGAATTCACCGACATCGACTACATCGACGTGTCGTTCTGAGGCGAGGCCGGGCGGTCGTCCACCGAGCGGTTCCGTTGACTGGGGCTGCTGAACCGCTCACCGTCCGGCGGGGGTTATTCGGCCTGGGCGGGGTTTCCGGTGGGGCCGGCGGTTCGCAGAACGGATCCGGCTGCGCCACCGGCTGTGGAGTTCTCTTCTTCTCCTGACACGGCACGCCGCCGGCTCACGTCACCTCCCGGCCCCCGAAACGCCACTGCACCCCATCCGGCCCGCCGGCCGCGGCCGGCCCCTCACCGCACCGGGGCACGTCCTTCGTGGTCACGTCCAGGCGCAGCCGCCGCATCGGTGGACCGGCGGGACAAGCCGGTCCTCTGTCGGACTGGCGCGGTCCGGCCGACGTGCCGTCGGGTCCACTGATGCATGTCGGCCAACTGTCCGAATATCGCATGGTACGTGAGTTGTACAAGGAGTGGCCCTTACGAGGGATTCGACCCGCCCACCGGTGCGACACGGTGGGCAGGCACGCAATCTCCGACAGAAGGGGACACCGCACGTATGAAGCGCCTCGTACCGCTGTTAGCCACCGCCGGACTCATCGCAACCACCCTGTCCCAGCTGGCCGTTCCCCAGGCATCCGCCGCCCAGCCCACCCCCGGGTACATGAGACAGAAGCCCGTCTGGCACCGTTGCAGCGCAGACAAACCGGCGACCTACGAGTGCGCGACCCTCAAGGTCCCGCTCGACTACAAGCGCCCCCAAGGCCCCACGATCGACCTCGCGATATCCCGAGTGAAGAGCGAGAACCCGGCCAAGCGGCACGGCGTCATACTCCTCAACCCGGGCGGACCCGGCACCACCGGCCTCTACCGGTCGATGCGGATGAGCACGGAGATGCCCAAGGACGTACGGGACCGCTACGACCTCATCAGCTTCGACCCGCGCGGCGTCGGGGCCAGCAGCCCGATCACCTGCGGGCTGAACCAGACCGAGACGGGCATCGGCGGGGCGTACCGGCCCGAGCGCTTCGCCTCGGACGTGGCGTGGGCGCGCAACGTCGCGGACAAGTGCCGTGAGAAGGCCGGTGACGTGCTCCCGTACATCACCACCCGCAACACGGCCCGCGACATGGACGTGATCCGCGCCGCGCTGGGCGAGCGCACGATCTCGTACCTGGGCTACTCGTACGGGACCTACCTCGGCGCGGTGTACTCCCAGATGTTCCCGCAGCGGACGGACCGCTTCGTGCTGGACAGCGGGGTGGACCCGCAGCGGATCTGGCGCGGCATGTACCAGGTGTGGGCGACCAGCTCCGGGCCGGCCTTCGAGCGGTGGACGCACTGGGCGGCGGAGCGCTCGGCCGAATACGGCCTCGGCGCGACCCCCGAGGCGGTGTCCGACACGTTCTGGGCCCTGGTGGCGCGCGCCGACCGGGAACCGATCGACTACTTCGGGCAGAAGGTCACGGGTGACGACATCCGGGACCCGGGAGTGTTCTACTCCCCGGTCGAGGCCTCGATCATCACGAGGTCCCTCAAGGCCGCGGCCGAGCGGACACCCCTGCCGACGGACGCCGGGGTGCCGGACGTGAAGAGGCTCCTCGCCGGCGGCAGGGTGGCCACCGGGCCGAATACCGACACGGCGGCCGCCCCCGCCCCGGGCGACGGACCCGCCCCGGCCACCCCCGGTGACAACGCCACCGCCGTCTACTGGTCCGTGGTGTGCGGGGACACGGAGAACTGGCCACGCGACCCCGAGCAGTACGCTCGGGACGCGGCCCAGGACAAGGTGAAGTACCCGCTGTACGGGGACTTCGCGTCGAACATCAAGCCCTGCGCCTTCTGGCAGCGGCCGTTGGAGGCCGCGACGCCCATGACGCACCAGGCGAAGGTGCTGACCGTGCAGAACGAGTGGGATCCGATGACCCCGCTCAGCAGCGGTCAGGGGCTGCACCGCGCCCTGAAGGGTTCGCGGATGGTGCTGGCGAAGGGTGGGCAGGGCCACGGCGTGTACCTCACCGACCCCACCTCCTGCGCCAACGACCCCGTCAACACCTACCTCACCACGGGCCGGCTCCCCGCGAGGGACCTGACCTGTCAGAGTCCGCCGCGCAAACCAGGAGCCTGAGAGGCCCCCCGGCGCCGTGAACCACGCGACCACCGGCCCGGCCCGACGTCCGCAGCCGGGACCGGGACCGGGACCGGACCCGAACCCATTCCGCATCACCTCGGCTACATATCGTGGCGGAGGGGTGAGCGGTGGTCGGGTCAGATGTCGCCGGTCCACACGTCGGGGCCGCCGCCCTCCCACCGGATCGGCCCGTCCTCGGACAGGTCCACATCCTCCAGGCCGGCCCGGCGCAGGAACTCCGACACGTCCCCGGGCGTGAACGCCCGGCCGAGGTCCGCGTCCACGCCGAGCGCGTGCACGGTGACCTTGCGCCCGCCCTGCGGCGACACGGGATGGATCACGATCTCCGTCTGGTCCGCCATACCCCCAGCGTGCGGCGGCCCGGGTCGCGCGGCATCCGGAGCGGAGCGCGCTTCCGCGCGCTGAACAGCAATGAAGTGGCTCCGCACGCGAGCCTGCGAGCGGCCGGGCTCGACGTCCTCTCAGAACTGTTGAAGCGAAGGGCGTTTGGGGAACGGGAGCCGGGTCAGACGCGTACATGTCGGAGGCCACGCCCTTGGGGGGTCGGGCTTCCGGAGCGGGCCCCGCCCCCGTGACACCCCTCCCCCTGGCGTCACGGGGCAGGCCCGCCCGCACGACGGGCTGCCGCCCGGATCCGTACGGCACCCGGACAGCCCGCACCCCGGCCTCCTCCCCGGCCGGGGACCCCGGGGCCGTCCGGCGAGCCCCCGGCACCGGCGCTCAGACCGCCGCCCCCGGGCCACGGACCCGACGGCAGCAGCCCGCCCCACGATGGTGCGGGTCGGCGGGCGAGCAGGGGGCGCTCTCGGGCGCCACCGGGTCCTCCGGAATGCTCGGGCGGAGTTCACGGTCGAGTTCGGTGACGATCGGCGCATCCGTTTCGACGTCCGAGTCCGAGCTCCGCCTCGACGCATCGAAGGAAATTGTCGTGAGGTCTTCGGTCGCCTCGTCCCCGGGTAAGTACGTGTGAATTTCCTTCGTGGGTCGGGTTCCTTTCCCGCCGGGACGGCGAAGGCTTGCCGTCCTGTTCGCCTTCGGACGCGTCGCAGGCGAACAGGGCGACGAGGAAGGAGGTGTTAACTGACACTTGCTCATATGTCGTGTCCGGTAAGCGATTTCAGGCCATCGAGCCGCCATGATGCGAAGCGGGGCCGATAGGGCGCGCGGCTATGATTCGATCATGGGACCCCTGAAACCGAATTTCATCGAGCTCATAGTCGGCCTCGTCGTCTTCTTCGCGGTGTTCGCCACTCTGGCCATGGTTCTCCTTCCGAGGATCGACAAGACCCTCGCCGAGCGGGAAGAGGCCACCTCGGGCACGCTCGAACGGGCCGAGGCGGTCGAGTCGGAGGCGCGGCGCGTCCGTGCCGAGTACCAGGCGGAGTTGAGCGCCGCCCGTCAGGAGGCCTCGCGGATCCGCCAGGCCGCGCACGAGGAGGGCGTCGCCCTGCTCGCCGCCGTTCGCTCGGAGGGGCAGAAGGCGCGCGAGGACATGGTCGCGGCGGCCACCGTGCAGCTGGAGGCCGATCGGGTGATCGCCGAGGCGGAGCTCCGCGAGCACGTCCTCGGGCTGGCCACCGCGCTGGCCGGGCGCATCATCGGTGAACCGCTCACCGACATCGACCGTGCCCGCGCCGTCGCGGACGCGTTCTTCGCCGGCGCGGAAGCCGATACCGCCGGCTGAGGTCGACGCGGCTGCGCGCACCGGCGGTGTCGGGGGCCGTCACCGGTCGGTGACGGCCCCTCGCGATGTCCCGGCCGAGGCACGCTCCTGGCGCCCTGGGTACGGGGCGGCTACGGCTGCGGCTGCGGCCGCGGCCGCTCGAACGGGGAGGGGACCGGGAAGTAGGCCTCCAGGAAGGCGGCGACGATGTTGTGCTGCTGCGTCGCGGTGAGTCCGGACCGGTCTGCGGCCTGGTCCGCGGCCTCGGTGGGTGCGTCCTCGTCGTCGGCGAGACAGAACGCGTCGTGGCCGCGCTCGGCGGCCAGCGGTGGCAGCTTCTCGATCACGTCGTGGTGCGCGGTGCTGACGTAGGTGTGCACGAGGTGGCCCTCGACCGCGTGGCCCCGCGCGAGCGCGAGGTGGGAGGCGAGGGTGACGGGGGCGAGGTCGTCGGTGCTGCGGAAGACCGAGCGGGCGGTGGCGGCGAGCCGGCCGGGCAACAGCTCCTCGACGTGGGTGAAGAGGGAGCGGGTGAGGGGGTAGGGGGTGTGGGCGAGGATGTGCGGATAGGTGCGGCCGACGGTCTCCTCGACGGCCTGCCGGGTGACCTTCTGCGAGGAGGTGAAGACGTCGTCACCGGCTCGGCTGCCGGGGTCGACGGCACGCCGGTCGTGGAAGACCTTGGGCAGTCCGGAGGGCAGGAAGTAGTCCTGCGGGCGCTGGGGGCGGCCGAGGAGGATGTCGTCGTTGAAGTAGATGAAGTGTTCGGCCAGGCCGGGGATGTGGTGCAGCCGGCTCTCGATGGCGTGGGAGTTGAACACCTCGGGGGCGTCGGGGTCCGTCAGGAGCTCGCGGTGGTCGACGACGGTGATGCGGGGGTGGCCGGTGTCGAGCCAGTCGGGGGCCTGGTCGTCGGTGACGAGGAAGACGTGCCGGATCCAGGGTGCGTAGGCGGCGATGGAGCGCAGACAGTAACGGAGTTCGCCGCGGTCGCGGTATCGGTTGTCCGCGAGGTCGATGCCCGTGTCGCGGCCGGTGCCGGAGGTGGCGGCGGCCCGCGCGGCGCGGTCCCTGCGTCGGCGCCAGGCGGGGTCGGCGGCGTCCACCCAGGTGATCACGGCGTCGACGGGGAACTCGATGTCGTCCGGGAAGCGGCCCGAGAAGCAGTCGACGACGGGGTAGTCCCGGTCGCCGACCCGGTGGGTGGCCGAGGCGGTCAGGGAGGGGACCCACCAGCCGTACGGGGTCTCGCGCAGGGTGGCGATGGCGCCTTCGCCGGAGTCCGGGGCCTCCCAGAACTCCAGGTCGCAGCCGGTCTCGGGGCCGTAGGTCAGGGTCCGGCCGGAGGTGACGACCGGGTGGTGGAGGCGTACGGCCCGGACGTGGGCGGGGCGCGGGGCCTTACCGGTCGGTCGGTCGCCGTCGCCCGGGACCGGGACGGCCTCGGCGGTGTCGACCGCTGCCGGAAGGTCCTCCGCCAGTACGTCTACCCGTACGTCCCCGGTCTCGCCGTCGGCGGTGACGAGGCGGGCGTAGACGGGGAGCCCTGCGAAGGCCGCGGCGCAGGCCTTCAGAGCGGCGGCACGGTCGCCCGGGGCGATGGCCACCCGGTGGGTGAGCCGGCCGTCGGGGACGAGCCCGTAGGGGACGGCGGCGGCTTCCAGGGCCTCGGCGAGCGAGCGGAGGTTGGCGTCGCGGGCATCGGCGGGGAGCAGGTCGTCCCGTACGAGGGCGAGCCGGCCGCGGTGGCGGACCAGGTTCGGTACGGTCGCCAGCAGTTCCTCCTCGCGGTCGGCGGCCCGGCCGCGCCGCGTGGACGTGTCGGCCGTGCGTTCCGGCCCGGCGGGTCCCGGTTGAGGCGGGATCCCGCCGCGGCGACGTACTGTCCGGGCGAGTCTGCGCAGCCCGGCCGGAAGGGGAAGCCGGCGTATTCCCTGCATGTACGTCCTCGGTGTGCGGCGCTGGTGAGCGGCTGCCGTTTTTCTGGGTGCCCTCTCGGCGGGAGTGGTGCGTCAGGGGCACGGCGGAAGTCTTGTTCAGCGAAACGTTTCCTTTTGTTTACGTTTCATGCAAGGGTCCGAGATCCTGTTGTCCCGACTCACAGCGACTTCTCATGTGCGGGGCGGCGTCGACCGGCCCGGCGGCGTGGCCGAAGTGGTCGGGGGCGGGGAGGGCGTCGGCTCAGGTGTCCGAGGCTTCGGGGTCACGCCGGAGCAAGACGTGGTCGACCGGCTGAGCGGCGGCGTGTCCCGGCGGGCGTGGTGGGGGGTGAGGGGTGTCCCGTTCGGTTCGGTCCTGTCGAACCCGGCCCACCACACGTCGCTCACGTCGGATGCCTCGGTCGGGTCGGGATGGTCCCCGGCGATCTCGACGTACATCTGCCGGTGGGGGACGATCCCCTCGACGGACATGGGCGGCTCGCCCGGGACCGGGTCGTCCCACGGCGCACAGGCTCTCGTGTCCGGCTCGCCACGCGCGCGGTCGTGCCGGCCGCCGGGGCGTCGACGCGGTCGTCGG